>NZ_JBWKKP010000033.1:0-80926 GCF_056431485.1 Streptomyces sp. NPDC045899 | reverse complement strand
GCGGGTGTGTTCTCGCTGGAGGATGCGTGTGCGTTGGTGGCGGCTCGGGGCCGGTTGATGCAGGCGTTGCCGGAGGGTGGCGCGATGGTCTCTCTCCAGGCTCCTGAGGCTGAGGTGCTTTCGTATCTGGCGGGTTTCGAGGACCGGGTGAGTATCGCCGCGGTGAATGGTCCTGCGGCCACGGTGATCTCGGGTGATGAGGCCACTGTGCTGGAGATCGCGGAGGCGGTGGGGTGCAAGAGCAGGCGGCTGCGGGTGTCCCATGCTTTCCATTCGCCGTTGATGGAGCCGATGCTGGCCGAGTTCACCGAGGTGGCGCAGGGTGTCACCTTCACCGCGCCCGCTGTTCCGATCGTGTCGAACGTGACGGGCGCGGTGGCGGACGGTGAGGTGTGCTCGCCCGGGTACTGGGTGCGTCATGTGCGGCAGGCGGTCCGCTTCGCCGACGGTATCGGTACCCTCCGTGCCCACGGTGTGCGGCGCTTCGTCGAACTGGGCCCGGCCGGAGTGCTCACCGCCATGAGCCAGGAATGTGTCACCGACGACGATGACACCGACGCCGCGTTCATCCCGCTGCTGCGCAAGGACCGGGGCGAGGTGGAGGCTCTGCACACCGCCATCGGTCAGTTGCACGCCCATGGTGGGGTGGTGGACTGGGAGCGGGTATTCGAAGGCCGTGGCGCCCGCCGGGTCGATCTGCCCACCTACGCCTTCCAACGCCAGCGCTACTGGCTGGACGCGCCCGCCACCATGGGTGACATGACCGCGGCCGGGCTGGGCGCGGCGGAGCACCCCCTGCTGGGCGCGGCCGTGGAACTGGCCGGTTCCGACGGCCTGGTGCTGACCTCGAGCCTGTCCGTGCGCAGCCAGCCGTGGCTGGCCGACCACGCGGTCTCCGGTTCGGTCCTCTTCCCCGGTACCGCCTTCCTCGAACTGGCCGTCCAGGCCGGTGACCAGGTCGGCTGCGACCAGGTCGAGGAACTCACCCTCCAGGCGCCGCTGGTCCTCCCCGAACGGGGCGCCGTCACCCTCCAGCTGGTGGTGGATCCGCCGGACGAGAGCGGTACCCGCGCGCTGACCGTCTACTCCCGTCCGCAGGACGCGGGTACGGGCGGGGACACCGGCGCGGAACTGCCGTGGACCCAGCACGCCAGCGGGGCGCTGACCACCGGTGCGCCCGAGGGCTCGTACGACCTCGGTGGCGTATGGCCGCCCCAGGGTGCCGAACCGATCGACGTCACGGACCTGTACGACCGGTTCGCGGAGAACGGCTTCGGCTACGGCCCGTCGTTCCAGGGGCTGCGGTCGGCCTGGCTGCGCGGGGACGAGGTGTTCGCCGAGGTGCGTCTCCCCCAGGAGCGACAGTCCGACGCGACCGCGTACGGACTGCACCCCGCACTGCTGGACGCCGCGCTGCACACCATCGCGCTCGGTCCGATGCTGAAGGCGGGCGAAGGCCGGCTGCCGTTCTCCTGGACCGGGGTGTCGCTGCACGCCGCCGGAGCGGGCGAGGTGCGGGTGAGGCTGACGCCGAACGGCACCGACACGGTCGCGCTGACCGTGGCCGACGCCATCGGCCGCCCGGTGGCCACCGTCGACTCCCTGGTCCTGCGCAAGCGTCCCGAACGGCTCGGTGACACGGGCCCCGGCGGACTCGGTGAGGCGCTCTACCGGCTGGACTGGGCGCCGGCGGCCGAGCCGCCCGCGGAACGCGCACCGCACGTCACGGAGAACTGGGCGCTGCTCGGTGACGACGACTTCAAGCTGGTCGGGCTCGATCTGCGCGGCTACCGGGACCTGTCGGCGCTGCCCGCCGAGGCCGCCGGGATGCCCGCCACCGTGCTGGTGCCGTGTGTGCCGGAGCCCGGGGGAGTGGCCGACTCGGTACGGGCGGCGTGCCACCGGGCGCTGGAACTGGTGCGGGCGTGGCTGACCGAGGAGCGGTTCGCCGATTCCCGGCTGGTGTTCGTCACCCGTGGCGCGGTGGCGGTCGAGCCCGGTGCCGATGTGCCGGATCTGGCGCACGCCGCAGTCTGGGGTCTGGTGCGCTCCGCGCAGTCGGAGAACCCCGACCGGTTCGTCCTGGTGGACCTCGATGAGGACGAGCGCTCCGTCTCCGCCCTGACCGCCGCCCTGGCCCTGGACGAGCCGCAGTCGGCGATCCGCGAGGGTGCCGTCAGCGTGGCCCGGCTGGCCCCCACGGCGGACGCGGCCCTCGCCACGGCGACGGACACCGACGCCACGGCGCCCGCGTGGGATCCGCGGGGAACGGTGCTCATCACCGGCGCCACCGGCACCATCGGCGGGGTCATCGCCCGTCATCTGGTCGCCGAAGGCGGTGTCCGCCATCTGCTGCTCGCCGGACGTCGTGGGCCGGAGGCGGACGGTGCGGCAGAACTCGTCGCCGAACTGCACGGGTTGGGTGCGGAGAAGGTCACTCTCGCCGCATGCGATGTGTCCGACCGCGCCGCGCTGGCGGAGCTGCTGGCCACCATCCCGGACGGGCGTCCGCTGACGGCGGTCGTGCACACGGCCGGGGTGCTGGACGACGGTGTGGTCTCCTCGCTCACCCCCGACCGGGTGGACCGGGTGCTGCGGCCGAAGGTCGACGCCGCCGTGCACCTGTACGAGCTGACGCGTGAGCTGAACCTCTCGGCGCTGGTGCTGTTCTCCTCCATCGCGGGCACCTTCGGCGGGATGGGACAGGGCAACTACGCGGCGGCCAACGCCTTCCTGGACGCCTTCGCCCAGCACTGCCGGGCCCAGGGCCACCCCGTCCAGTCGCATGCGTGGGGGCTGTGGGAGCAGCGCAGCGAGATGACCGGCAAACTGGCCGACGCCGATCTGACACGGCTGGCACGTGGCGGCATCGTGCCGTTCTCCTCGGCGGAGGGGGCGCGGCTCTTCGACGCCGCGCGGGCCGTGGACAGCGCGGTCGTGCTGCCGATGCGGCTGGACACCGGCGCGCTCACGGCGCGTTCCGGTGCGGTACCGGCGCTGTTGCGCGGGCTGGTGCGGACTCCCGCGCGGCCGCCGGTCCGGCGGGCCGCCGCGGCCACCGGGGCCGGGGCCGGGCCCGACGGGCCGGAGGGGCTCAAGCGCCACCTGTCCGGTCTGCCGGAGGCCGAGCGCGCCCGTTTCCTGCTGGACCTGGTCCGTACGACCGTGGCCGGTGTGCTCGGCTACGACGGCGCGACCGCTGTCGAGGCGGAGCGCGGTCTGCTGGACCTGGGCTTCGACTCGCTCACCGCCGTCGAACTCCGCAACCAGCTGGGCAAGGCCACCGGACGGCGGCTGCCGGTGACCCTGCTCTTCGACTACCCGACCTCGAAGGCGATCGCCGAGTTCCTGGAGGCCGAGATCGCGCCGGAGGCGTTCACCGCCACCGGCGCCGCCTTCCCCGAACTCGACACCCTGGAGAGGGGTCTGGCCCGGATCGCGGCGGACGACGGGACGCGTGCGGCCCTCTCCTCCCGGTTGCAGGACCTGCTGGACCGGCTGGGCCGGATCCAGGAGGAAGCTCAGCACGCGGAGAGCGCGGACGACGTGGTCTCCACCCGCATCGACGCCGCCTCGGACGATGAGATCTTCGACTTCATCGAGAACGAACTCGGCCTGTCCTGATGGTGCTCATGGTGCTCACACGAACGGAATTCAACGAGATGGGCGGTACACGGTGAGCGAGGCAAAGCTCCGCGACTACCTCAAGCGCGTGACCACGGATCTGCACCGTACGCGCCGGCGGGTTCAGGAGCTCGAGGACCGGGAGCGGGAGCCGATCGCCATCATCGGGATGGCGTGCCGCTACCCCGGTGGGGTGGCGTCGCCCGAGGAGCTGTGGGACCTGGTGGCGGACGGCCGGGACGCGGTGTCCGCCTTCCCCGCCGACCGCGGCTGGGACCTGGACGCGCTCTACGACCCGGACCCGGACCGGCCGGGTACCAGCTACGCCCGTGAAGGCGGCTTCCTCGACGGCGCCGACCGGTTCGACCCCGCGTTCTTCGGCATCTCGCCGCGCGAGGCGCTGGCCATGGACCCCCAGCAGCGGCTGCTGCTGGAGACCGCGTGGGAGGCCGTGGAACGCGCCGGGATCGACCCCGCCACCCTGCGGGCCACCCGCACCGGGGTGTTCGCCGGGGTGATGTACCAGGACTACGGCACCCGGCTCCGGCAGGTGGCCGACGATGTCGAGGGCTATGTCGGCAGCGGCGGTTCGGGCAGCATCGCCTCCGGGCGCATCGCCTACACCTTCGGTCTGGAGGGACCGGCCGTCACCATCGACACGGCCTGTTCCTCCTCGCTGGTGGCCGTGCACCTGGCGGCACGGGCGCTGCGCAAGGAGGAGTGCGGACTCGCCCTGGTCGGCGGGTCGATGGTGATGTCCACCCCGGTGGCGTTCGTGGACTTCAGCCGTCAGCGCGGCCTCGCGTCCGACGGCCGCTGCAAGGCGTTCTCGGCGGACGCCGACGGCACCGGCTGGGGCGAGGGCGTGGGCATGCTGCTGGTGGAGCGGCTGTCGGACGCGCGGCGCAACGGCCATCCGGTGCTCGCGGTCCTGCGCGGCAGCGCCGTCAACCAGGACGGTGCGAGCAGCGGGCTCACCGCGCCCAACGGCCCCTCCCAGCAGCGGGTCATCCGTCAGGCGCTCACCGACGCCGGGCTCACCGCCGCCGACGTGGACGCGGTGGAGGCCCATGGCACCGGCACCGCGCTGGGCGACCCGATCGAGGCGGGCGCGCTGCTGGCCACCTACGGCAGGGAGCGGCCCGAGGGCCGTCCGCTGTGGCTGGGCTCGCTGAAGTCCAACATCGGGCACACCCAGGCCGCGGCCGGGGTGGGCGGGGTCATCAAGACGGTGATGGCACTGCGCCACGGTGTGCTGCCCAGGACCCTGCACGCGGACGAGCCCACACCCAACGTGGACTGGTCCTCGGGTGCGGTGGAGCTGCTGTCCGAGGCCCGGGAGTGGCCCCGGACGGAGGACGGACGGCCGCGCCGCGCCGCGGTGTCCGCCTTCGGGTTCAGCGGCACCAACGCCCATGTGATCCTCGAGCAGGCGCCCCCGGAGGAGTCCGCCGACCCGGACACCACCCCCGGGGATATGACATCGCAGGACACCACGGCGCAGGACACCGCTCCGGCGGAGGAGACGGCGGAGCGGCCCGCCGCCGTCGTCTGCGACACCGTCCCGTGGCCGGTGTCCGGGCGGTCCGAGGAGGCGCTGCGCCAACAGGCCGGACGGCTGTGCGCGTATCTGGAGCGCTCTCCCGGGGCGTCCCCGGTGGACATCGGCTATTCGCTGGCCGTCACCCGCTCCGCCTTCCCCCACCGCGCCGTCGTCACCGGCGACAGCCGCGAGGAGCTGCTGCGAGGGCTGGAGCGGCTGGCCGACGGTGTGGACCCGGGGACGGTGGCCGGTGCGGGCGCGACGGCGTTCCTGTTCACCGGACAGGGCGCACAGCGGCTCGGTATGGGGCGTGAACTGCACACCGCCTTCCCAGTGTTCGCCACCGCCTTCGACACCGTCTGCGCCGCGCTCGACCGCCATCTGACGGGACACGTCGACCGGTCCGTGCGCGATGTGGTGTTCGGTGAGGACACCGCGGCGCTGGACCGGACGGTGTACACCCAGACCGGACTGTTCGCCGTCGAGGTGGCCCTGTACCGGCTCGCCGAGTCCTGGGGCATCACCCCGGACGTCCTGGTCGGCCACTCGGTCGGCGAACTGGCCGCGGCCCATGTGGCGGGTGTGTTCTCACTCGACGACGCCTGTGCGCTGGTCGCGGCCCGCGGCCGGCTGATGGACGCGCTGCCCGCCGGTGGCGCGATGGTCTCCCTCCAGACCGACGAGGCCGCGGTGCTGCCCCATCTGGAGGGCTACGAGGGCCGGGTGGCCCTGGGCGCGGTCAACGGTCCCGCCGCCACCGTGATCTCCGGGGAGGAGGCGGCCGTCCTGGAGGTCGCCGCCGCCGTCGGCGCCAGGAGCAAGCGGCTGCGGATCTCCGTCGCCTCCCACTCCCCGCTGATGGACCCCGTGCTCGCCGCGTTCGGCGAGGTGGCCGCGTCGATCACCTATGCACCGCCCCGGATCGCGGTGATCTCCAACGTGACCGGGAAACCGGCGGGCGAGGAGCTGTGCACCCCCGAGTACTGGGTGCGCCATGTGCGGCAGCCGGTGCGGTTCGAGGACGGCATCCGGTCCCTGGAGGCCCAGGGCGTGACCCGCTACGTGGAGATCGGCCCCGGCGGGGTGCTGACCACCATGGCCCAGGAGTGCGTGTCCGATGCCGGGGCCGCCGCGTTCGTCCCGCTGCTGCGCAAGGACCGCCCCGAGGCCGGGGCGGCGCTCTCCGGAGCCGGACTGCTGCACGCCCACGGCGGCCACGTCGACTGGGAGCGGGTCTTCGAAGGCCGTGGCGCGCACCGTGTCGATCTGCCCACCTACGCCTTCCAGCGGCAGCGCTACTGGCTGGACGCGCCCGCCGCCGCGGGCGACATGGCCGCCGCGGGGCTGGGCGACACCAGCCACCCCCTGCTGGGCGCCGCCGTGGAACTCGCCGGCTCCGACGCCCTGGTGCTCACGGGGAGGCTGTCGCTGGCCGCCCAGCCGTGGCTGGCCGATCACGCCGTCTCCGGTACGGTCCTCTTCCCCGGCACCGCCTTCCTCGAACTGGCCGTCCAGGCCGGTGACCAGGTCGGCTGCGACCACGTCGAGGAACTCACCCTCCAGGCGCCGCTGATCCTGCCCGCGCGGGGCGCGCTCGCCCTCCGGGTCACCGTGGGCGAACCGGACGACGACGGGCGGCGTCCGCTGAACGTTCACTCCCGCCCGGACGGCGCCGGGTTCGGCGAACCGTGGACCCCGCACGCCACCGGCACCGTCACCACGGGTGCACCGGCGGCACCGGAGGAGCTCACGGCATGGCCCCCGGCGGACGCCACTGAACTCGACGTCAGCGATATGTACGAGCGGTTCGCCGCCAACGGCTTCGGCTACGGCCCCGCCTTCCAGGGGCTGCGCGCCGCCTGGCTGCGCGGTGACGAGGTGTTCGCCGAGGTGCGGCTCGGCCACGAGCAGCGGCAGTCGGCCGCCGGGTTCGGTCTCCATCCCGCCCTGCTCGACGCCTCGTTGCACGGCATCGCCCTCGGCACGCTGTTCGACGGTGAGGACCCGGACACCGCGCAGGGCCGGCTGCCGTTCTCCTGGACCGGGGTGTCGCTGCACGCCACCGGGGCCGATGAGGTCCGGGTGCGGATCTCCCCGGCCGGAGCGGACACCGTGGCGCTCACGGTGGCGGACCCCGAGGGCCGCCCGGTGGCCACCGTCGACGGCCTGCTGCTGCGGAAGATGACCGGCGACCAGCTCAGCGGTGCCCGCGCGGCCGCCAGCGAGGCGCTGTTCCGGCTCGACTGGCCCGCCCTCGCCACCGACGCGCCCGCCACGCCGCTCAGCCGCGCCGCGCTCATCGGCGACGACGGGCTCAAGGTGACCGAGGACCTCTTCGCGGCCGGGGTCCACCTGGAGTCGTATGCGGACCTGGAGTCGCTGGGCTCGGCGGTCGACGCAGGTACCGCCGCACCCGCCGCCGTGCTGATCTCCTGTGCCCAGGAGACCGCGGAACCGGCCGGTGCGGTGCGGACCTCCGTACACGGCGCGCTGGACCTGGCGCAGCGGTGGCTGGCCGACGAGCGGTTCGCCGACTCCCGGCTGGTGTTCGTCACCCGGGGCGCGGTGGCGGTCGAGCCCGGTGCCGATGTGCCGGATCTGGCGCACGCCGCCGTCTGGGGACTGGTGCGCTCCGCGCAGTCGGAGAACCCCGACCGGTTCACCCTGGTCGACCTCGACGAGCACGAGGACTCCGTACGTGCCCTCCCCGCCGTACTGGCCTCCGGGGAACCGCAGCTCGCGCTGCGCGGCGGACAGCCGCACACCCCGCGCCTCGCCCGTGAGCGGGGCGGCGCCGGCGCGGCCCGGGAACTGGACCCCGAGGGCACGGTCCTGATCACCGGCGCCACCGGGACCCTCGGCGGTCTGCTCGCCCGCCATCTGGTGACCGGCCATGGTGTCCGCCATCTGCTGCTGACCAGCCGCCGCGGGCCCGCCGCCGAGGGGGCCGGCGCACTCCGCGAGGAACTGACCGCGCTGGGCGCCACGGTGACGGTCGCCGCCTGCGACACCACCGACCGGGACGCCCTGGCGGAGCTGCTGGCCCGGGTACCCGCCGACCATCCGCTGACCGGGGTGTTCCACACCGCCGGGGTGCTGGACGACGGTGTGGTCTCCTCGCTCACCCCGGAGCGGGTGGACCGGGTGCTGAGGCCCAAGGTGGACGCCGTGCTCCACCTGCACGAGGCCACCTCCGGCCTGGACCTGGCGGCGTTCGTCCTCTTCTCCTCGGCGGCCGGTGTGCTCGGCGGCGCGGGGCAGGGCAACTACGCGGCCGCCAACGGTTTCCTGGACGCCTTCGCCCAGCACCGCAGGGCGAAGGGGCTGCCCGCCCACTCCCTGGCCTGGGGACTGTGGGCGCAGACCAGCACGATGACCGGGACCGTGGACACCGCGCAGACCACCCGCTCGGGTGTGGCCCCGCTCTCCTCCGCACAGGGCATGGAACTGCTCGACACCGCCCTGGCCCTGGACACCCCGCTGCTGGTGCCGATGCGTATCGACCTCGCCGCGCTGCGCGCGGGCGCCGGATCGGGATCGGTGCCGCTGCTGCTGCGCGGACTGGTCCGGACACCCGCCCGGCGGGCGGGCGCGGCCACCCGCGGTGGCACGTCCGGCGGCGGGGCGGCGCTGACGGACCGGCTGGCCGGACTGGCCGAGGACGAACAGCACACGCTCCTGGTGGAGTTGGTGTGTGCCCAGGTGGCCACCGTGCTCGGCCATCCGGACCCCTCCGCGGTCGGCCCCGGCCATGAGTTCGTGGACTCCGGATTCGACTCCCTCACCGCGGTGGAACTGCGCAACCGGCTCAACGCGGCCACCGGGCTGCGGCTCCCCGCCACGCTGGTCTTCGACCATGAGACCCCGACCGATCTGGCCGTCCGGCTGCGCACCGATCTGGACGCCGCCCGGCAGTCGGCACCCGCGGACGGCGGGGCGGCACCGGCACGGTCCGCGGCCGCCGCGTCCGGCGACTCGACCACCCTCTCCGCGCTGTACACCCAGGCGTTCGAGACGGGCAAATGGAAAGAGATCTTCGATCTGCTGCACGCCACCGCGGCACTGAGGCCGCGGTTCGGCTCCACCGCCGAACTGGACCGGCTGCCGGCGACGGTGCGGCTCAGCAAGGGCCCGGCCGAGGCGCATATGTTCTGCTTCTCCTCCTGCCTGGCGGTGGCGGGCATCCACCAGTACGCCCGGTTCGCCGCCTCACTGCGCGGCCGCCGCAATGTGTCGGCGCTCGCGCTGCCGGGCTTCGGCCGGGGCGAATCGCTGCCGGAGACCGCGGACGCGGTGGTGGCGGCCCAGGCCGAGGCGGTGGCCGAAGCCGCCGACGGGGCGCCGATCGTGCTGCTCGGATCCTCGGCGGGCGGCTGGTTCGCCCAGGCTGCGGCCGGACACCTGGAGCGGATGGGCCTCCAGCCCGACGCCGTGGTCCTGGTGGACACCTATGTGCCCAAGAGCAGCATCCTCAACCAGTTCGGACTGTCCCTGATGGACGGGATGACCGAGCGCGAGGGCGTGTTCGTCACCATGGACGACGACCGGCTCTCCGCGATGGGCTGGTACCTCAACCTCTTCGGCACCTGGGAGCCGGAGCCGATCCGCACCCCCACCCTGCTGGTCCGCGCGCTGGAGCCGCTGTCCACCGGATCCCTGAAGCTGGAGGAGCTGCCCGACTGGCGGTCCTTCTGGGAGCTGCCGCACGACATCGTCGATGTGCGGGGCAACCACTTCACCATGATGGAGGACCACTCCACGCCCACGGCCCAGGCCATCGAGGACTGGCTGGAGCGCCTTCCGCGCGGCACGCGCTGACCTCCCCGCGCCACCTCCGTACGCACCGCCGTGCCCCGCTCCGTACGCACCGCTACGCCTCGCGAAAGGAACACCGACCACCATGGCGTTGCCCGTTACCGATGAGAGCCTGTGGTTCCGCCGGTTCCACCCCGGTCCGGATGCCGAGGTCAGCCTGGTCTGCCTGCCGCATGCCGGAGGGGCCGCCAGCTTCTGGTTCCCGCTCTCGGAGCTCCTGCCGCCGGGCGTGGAGGCCCTGGCCGTCCAGTACCCCGGGCGGCAGGACCGGCGGCACGACCCGCATATCGAGAGCGTCCACGAGATGGCGCGCGAGGTCTTCACGGCGCTTCGACCGCTCGCCGCCGAACGGCCGTTGGCCCTGTTCGGCCACAGCATGGGCGCGAGCGTGGGGTTCGAACTGGCCCGGCTGCTGGAAGCGGAGCTGGACACGGTGCCCGTGGCGCTGTTCGCCTCGGGCCGTCCCGCTCCCTCACGCCACCGCAGCCGGGACATCCACCGGCTCGACGACGCCGGAATCATCTCCGAGCTCCAGCTCGTCAGCGGCACCGACGCCCGGATCCTCGGCGACGCCGAACTGCTGCAACTGGCCCTGCCGTCCATCCGCAGCGACTACAAGGCGGCCGAGACCTATGAGTACCGGCCCGGCCCCCGGCTGGCCTGCGACATCGTCGGGCTGATCGGCGACAGCGACAACCGGGTCGCGGTGGAGGAGGTGGCGAGCTGGCAGGAGCACACCTCCGGCTCCTTCCGGCTCGAGGTCTTCCCCGGTGGCCACTTCTACCTCGGGGAGCAGAAAGCGGCGGTGGCCGGGGTCATCGCGGACACCCTGCGGACGTACACCGCCCGCGGCGGTCAACTTACCGACTGAGAGAGAAAACCGACGATGCGTATCCTTTTTGCGACGGTGTCCGAGAAGTCGCACCTGTACACCATGGTGCCGCTCGCCTGGTCCCTGGCGGCCGCGGGCCATGAGGTGCGGGTCGCCAGCAACCCCGCCCTCACCGAGGCGATCAAGAGCACCGGCCTGCCCGCGGTCTCCGTCGGCAAGGACCACAATCTGCACGAGATGCTGACCCAGAACCGGGACTCCCTGGAGAACCCGCTGTCCGACTGGTCCGATCCGGACCCGGCACAGCACTCCTGGGAACAGGTGCTGATGAAGTTCAAGGTCAGCGTGATGTTCGCCTACCAGACCTACAACGACTGCATGGTCCATGAACTGGTGGCGTACGCCCAGGACTGGAAGCCGGACCTGGTCATCTGGGACCCGGTCACCTACGCGGGACCGGTGGCGGCCAAGGTGTCCGGCGCCGCCCACGCGCGGCTGCTGTGGTGCATCGACATCTACTCCGCGATGCGCCAGGTGTTCCTCGAACGGCTCGCGGAACAGCCCGAGGAGCGCCGTGAGGACCCGCTCGCCGACTGGCTCGGTGGCATCCTCGCCCGCTACGGCCACACCTTCGACGAGGAGGACGTGGTCGGTCAGTGGACCATCGACCAGATCCCGGGCAGCCTCCAGCTCCCGCTGAGCGTCGACCGCGTGCCGGTGCGCTATCTGCCCTACAACGGGCCCTCGGAGATCCCCTCCTGGGTGAGCGAGCCCCCGGCCCGCCCCCGCGTCGTCCTCACCTCGGGGGTGTCCGCCCGCGCCGCGCTGGGCGGCACCTTCATGCCGCTCGCCGACATGATCCGCACCCTGGGGGAGATGGACGTCGACGTGGTGGCCGCGGTGCCGCCGGAGGAGGTCGAGGCCCTGGAGAGCGTCCCGGACAACACCCGCCTGGTGGACTTCGTACCGCTGCACGCCCTGCTGCCCGGCGCCTCGGTCCTCATCCACCACGGTGGCTTCGGCTCGTGGGGCACCGCACTGGCCAACGCCGTACCGCAGTTCATCCCCACCATCCGGTACGCCGACTGGTGGAACAAGGCCACCAGCCTGGAGGAGGCCGGGGCCGGGCTGGCCGTGCACGCCTCCGAACTGACCGCCGAGCGGCTGCGGGAGAGCGTGACCCGGCTGGTGGCGGAGGACTCCTTCAGCAAGGCCGCTGAACGGCTGCGCGAGGAGAACCTGGCCGAACCTACCCCGCACGACCTGGTTCCGGTGCTGGAGCGGCTCACCGCGGAGCGCCGCCGGTGAAGGTCCGTGAGCTGGCGGTGCCCGGCGCCTGGGAGATCACCCCGGATGTCCACCGCGACGACCGCGGCACGTTCGTCGCGCACTACGTGGGCTCCGCGTTCACCGCGGCCATCGGCCACCCGCTGCGGCTGGGCCAGAACCACCACAGCGTCTCGCGGCGCGGCGCCGTCCGCGGGATCCACTACGCGGACGTACCGCCCGGTCAGGCCAAGGTGGTCACCTGCACCGGGGGTGCGCTGCTCGATGTGGTGGTGGACCTGCGCACCGGGTCACCCACCTTCGGCCGCTGGGACAGCGTGCGGCTGGACCCGGTGTCCTGCCGGGCGGTCTACCTGGAGGAGGGGCTCGGCCACGCGTTCGTCGCGCTCGAGGACACCACGGTGGCCGCCTATCTGAACTCCGAGGAGTACGACCCGGCCGCCGAGCACGAGATCAACCCCTTCGACCCGGCGCTCGGCCTGCCCTGGCCCGACGATATGGAGCACCTGGTCTCCGCGCGCGACCGGAACGCCCCCACGCTGGCCGAGGCCGAACGCGCCGGACTGCTGCCGTCCTACGCTGCCTGCCGGGCGGTACACAACCGGGGTGGCTGATTCCGTATCCACCGATCGGTTGATGCCCCGCATCAGCCGGTCGGTGGAGGGAGGATCAGCCCGGTGGGCAGCCGATGGGCCGATCCGCAGTGGGCACCCGCTTCCTACGGTGGAAGGGTCGAGCGAACCGAGCGAGGAGGACGCGGGCCGATGCCGCTGATCGAGGTAGAGAACCTGCGCAAGGAATACCGCAACCACGTCGCCGTACAGGACGTGTCCTTCTCCGTCGAGGAGGGCGAGATCTTCGGCATCCTCGGCCCCAACGGCGCGGGCAAGACCACCGCCGTGGAGTGTGTCGAGGGCATGCGCAAGCGGGACGGCGGACGGATCTCCGTGATGGGCCTGGACCCGCTGAAGGACGTGGCGGAGCTCCGCGAGTCCATCGGGATCCAGCTCCAGCAGAGCGAACTGCCGCCCAAGATGAAGGTGTGGGAGGCGCTGGAGCTGTACAGCACCTTCTACCGAGATCCCGCCGACTGGCGTCAGCTCATCAAGGACTGGGGGCTGTCGGCCAAGGCCGACGCCGCCTACGGCTCGCTCTCCGGCGGTCAGCAGCAGCGGCTGTCGATCGCCCTCGCCCTCGTCGGCAACCCCAGGATCGCCGTCTTCGACGAGCTGACCACGGCGCTGGACCCGCACGCCCGCCGCGAGACCTGGAAGCTGATCGAGAAGGTCCGCGCCCAGGACGTCACCGTCCTGCTGGTCACCCACTTCATGGAGGAGGCCGAGCGGCTCTGCGACCGGATCGCCATCATCGAATCCGGCCGGGTGGTCGCCCTCGACACCCCCTCCGGACTGGTCTCCCGGGTCAATGAGCAGCAGATCATCCGGTTCAAGCCCTCGGTGCCGCTCGACGACGCCCTGCTGACCGCACTGCCCGAGGTGGACAGCGTCAGCCGGTCCCGCTCCCAGGTGACGGTGACCGGCAAGGGCAACGTGGTCTACGCGGTCATCTCCGTCCTGGCCCGCAACCAGATCGTGGCGAACGAACTGCGCCTGGAACAGGCCAGTCTCGATGACGCCTTCGTCGCCCTGACCGGCGCCCAGCCCGCCGCCCACTGAACCCGAGGAGATCCGTTCCCATGTCCGGGCGCACCAAGCTCACCTTCGTCGAGAGCAAGCTGTTCCTGCGCGATCCCACCGCGGTGTTCTTCGTGATCGCGCTCCCCATCATGCTGCTGACGATCTTTCACTTCGTCACCACCAAATCGGACGACGACGCCACCACCAAGGCGTCCATGGCCGCCTTCGTCCCCGCGATGGCCATGTCGCTGTGTCTGACCATGCTCGCCCTGAACCTGCTGCCGACCACCCTGGCCACCTACCGGGAGAAGGGCATCCTGCGGCGCATGGCCGCCAGTCCCGTACACCCCGGCAACCTGCTGGTGGCCCAACTGGTCATCAACCTGGTCACCGCGGCCGTCTCCGCGGTGCTGGTCATCGCCGTCGGCACCGCCGCGTTCGACACCGATCTGCCGGGTGACATCCCCGCGTTCCTGATCAGCTTCGCCCTCGGCACCTGGGCGCTGTTCTCCGTCGGCCTGGTGGTGGCCGCCGTGGCGCCCAGCAGCAAGTCGGCCACCGCGATGGGTCTCTCCCTGCTCTTCCCGAGCCTGTTCTTCGGCGGGGCGTTCCTTCCCAAGGAGGACCTGCCCGGGACGGTCGCCACCATCGGTGACTACACCCCGCTCGGCGCCGCCCTCCAGGCGCTGCGCGACTCCTGGGAGGGCCAGTGGCCGCAGAACCTGCACCTGTCCGTCCTCGGCGTGATCGCCGTGGCCGCCACCGTGGCGGCGGCCAAGCTCTTCCGCTGGGAGTGAGGTGAGCGCGGCCAAGGACGACGGCGGACGGTGGGAGCGGCACTCCGACATCCTGTTCGGGGGGCTGCCCTACCTCCTCCTGCTGCTGTCCACCGGGCTGAGCCTGCTCCACGGCGGGCAGCCGGACCGGCACCGGCTGACCACGCTCGGTCTGGTCGCGGTGGCCGCCGCCTGGATCCTGGGCACCTACACCCTCCCGACCGGACGGCGCAGCCGCCAGGCGTACGGCACGGTGCGCACGGCCGGGTACTTCGCCGGGCTGCTCGCCGTCGCCGCCGTGCTGATGGCCCGCGACCCGGTGTTCATGCTGTTCGCCGCCACCGGCTTCCTCCAGGCCCTGGTGCTGCTGCCCACGGTGTGGGCGTTCGTCTGCGTGGCGGCCACCTCGTTCGTCGTCAACACCGTCCCCCACGGCTTCCCCGAGCCCTCCACCACCGCGATCGTCGGCTATCTCGCCACGATCGCCTTCCAGACCGTGGTGATCGGCTGGATCAACCTCCTGTCGAGCCGGCTGAACCAGCAGCATCAGCGGCGCAAACGCACCGTGGCCGAACTGCGGTCCGCGCTCGCCGAGAACGCCGGACTGCATGCCCAGCTGATCACCCAGGCGCGAGAGGCCGGGGTGCACGACGAACGGCAGCGGATGGCGGGGGAGATCCACGACACCCTCGCCCAGGGGCTGGCCGGGATCATCCGTCAGCTGGAGGCCGCCGAGGACGCCGAAGCCGACCGCGAGCGGTGGCGGCGCCATGTGGTCGCGGCCAAGGAGCTGGCGAGGGAGTCCCTGGCCGAGGCGCGCCGTTCGGTGCAGGCGCTGCGCCCCGAACAGCTGGAGTCCCGGACCCTGCCCGACGCCCTGGAGACGCTGGCCGAGGGCTGGTCCCGCGAGCGCGATCTGAGCGTGGGATTCGAGACCACCGGCACCGCCGCGGCCCTGCACGCCGAGCTGGAGGCCACCTTGTACCGGGTGGCGCAGGAGGCGCTCACCAACATCGCCAAACACGCCGAGGCGTCGAAGGTGGGCATCACCCTGTCCTATATGGACGACCTCGTGGTCCTCGACGTCCTCGACGACGGTGTCGGCTTCGACCCCGCCTCGGCCGCCGCCGAGGCGGGCCGCTCCGGCGGCCAGGGCCTCGGTCTGGTCGCGATGCGCCGCCGGCTGCGCCGGGTCGCCGGTACGTTGGACATCGAAAGCGCCCGCGGCGAGGGCACCGCCATCAGCGCGGCCGTCCCCGTCATCCCCCTGGAAGCCGGTGAATGAGCGGAAACCGTCACAGCGTGCCCAGTGCCCCGGCCGACCCCGTCCCCGACCCCATCCGCATCCTCATCGTCGACGACCACCCCGTGGTCCGCGACGGGCTGCGCGGTGTGCTGGAGCGCGACCCGGACTTCACCGTCACCGGGGAGGCGGGGGACGGTGCCGAGGCCGTCGAGCTGTACCGCGCGGCCCCGGCCGATGTGGTGCTGATGGATCTGCGGATGCCCCGGATGGGCGGGGTGGAGGCCATCAAGCGGCTGCTCGGCCAGGATCCGGAGGCCCGCATCCTGGTGCTGACCACCTATGACACCGACAGCGACGTCATGGGCGCGCTGGCCGCCGGAGCCACCGGCTACCTCCTCAAGGACACCCCGCGCGAGGAGCTGACCCGCGCCGTGCGGTCCGCCGCCGCGGGCCAGTCCGTCCTGTCCCCGGCCGTCACCGGACGGGTGCTGGGCCAGGTGCGCAAGCCCACCCAGGGCCCGTTGAGCGACCGTGAACTCGACGTGCTGAAACTCATCGCCGACGGCGCCACCAACCGCCAGGCCGCCGCCGCGCTGTTCATCAGCCAGGCGACCGTCAAGACACATCTGCTCCATGTCTACGAGAAACTCGGGGTGAAGGACCGGGCGGCGGCCGTGAGCGAGGCCCATAAACGCCATCTGTTGGGCTAGGAAAGCAGGAAAGCCATTCCGCGGCCCCGGGGTAGGGGTACCGGATAGGGGTGGACCAGGGTAGGGGTGTTGTCCGCGGAGCGGCGCCCATACGGTTGGCGATATGGCCCTTTCGCGCAATCAGCGGGCCGTCGTCGTCGGCGGTACCGGATTCATCGGGCGGCATATCTGCCGGGCTCTGGCCCGACAGGATTATGACGTCCTGGCAATGGCGAGAAAGCCCGCTGAAGCGATTCCCGGAGTCGGATTCCTGGCACTCGACGCGGTGGCCGCGCCGATCGCCGGCATCGCCGCCGCGGTGGGCTCCGCCGACCTCGTCGTCAACGCCGCCGGCGACAGCTGGGAGGGCGACGAGGCGCGGATGACGGCCTCGCACATC
Source organism: Streptomyces sp. NPDC045899 (assembly GCF_056431485.1). Taxonomy (NCBI): domain Bacteria; kingdom Bacillati; phylum Actinomycetota; class Actinomycetes; order Kitasatosporales; family Streptomycetaceae; genus Streptomyces; species Streptomyces sp. NPDC045899. The sequence goes on along the minus strand of NZ_JBWKKP010000033.1, from coordinate 64,077 downwards.
CCGTTGGTCGACCAGCTGGTGAGCGCCGTCGCCACGCTTCCCCGGCGGCCGCGGCTGGTGCACCTGGGTTCCGTCCACGAGTACGGCCCGGTCCCCGACGGCACGGCCATCACCGAGGACCACCCGACCGCCCCGCTCACCCCCTATGCCCGCACCAAACTGGTCGGCAGCCGGATCGTGCTGGGCTCCGCGGACGCCGGGCGGGTGGACGGCTGTGTGCTCCGGGTGACCAACGTCTGCGGCCCCGGCACTCCGTACGGCAGCTTCCTCGGCCGGCTGGCCGCCCGGCTGCAGGAGACGGGTGAGGCCGGTGAGGACACCCCGCTCACCCTCACCCTCGTCGACGACCAGCGGGACTTCATCGACGTACGCGATGTCGCCGACGCCGTGGTGCTCGCCGCCGCGGCGCCGGTCACCGGCCGTGTCATCAACATCGGACAGGGCGCCGCCACCGGGATGCGCGAACTGGCCGGACTGCTGATCTCCGCCTCGCGGGTGCCCCCGCGCCTGGTGCGCGAGGAGGACGCCCCGGTGCACAGCAAGGGCGGCCACTGGACCCAGGCCGACATCTCCCTCGCGCGCACCCTGCTGGGCTGGACCCCGAAGGTGCCCCTGAAGGAATCCCTCCACGACCTGTGGGCGGCCTCCGCCACGCGTCGCCCGGCCGCCGCGGCGGCCCGTACCGAAGGACACTGATGCAGTACACCCATCTCGGCCGCACGGCCCTCCAGGTGAGCCGGGTCTGTCTGGGCACCCTGAACCTCGGGGTCCGGGCGAGCGACGAGGAGAGCTACGCCATCCTGGACACCGCCCTGGAGCGCGGGGTCAACTTCGTGGACACCGCCAACCAGTACGGCTGGCAGAAGCACAAGGGCTACACCGAGGAGTTCCTCGGCAGCTGGTTCGCACGGGGCGGCGGACGCCGTGAGAAGACCGTGCTGGGCACCAAGGTCTTCAACCCGATGAGCGACCGGCCCAATGACTCGGGGCTGTCCGCCCGCCACATCATCGCCTCGTGCGAGGACTCGCTGCGCAGGCTGCGCACCGACTGGATCGACCTGTTCCAGATGCACCACATCGACCGCAACGCGCCCTGGGAGGAGGTGTGGCAGGCGATGGAGACGCTGACCCGGCAGGGCAAGGTGCGCTACGTCGGCTCCTCCAACTTCGCGGGCTGGCACATCGCCGAGGCCCAGGAGGCCGCCGCCCGGCGCCACTTCCTCGGCATCGTCTCCGAACAGAGCGTCTACAACCTGGTCACCCGCCATATCGAACTGGAGCTGATCCCCGCCGCCCAGGCTTACGGCGTCGGGGTGCTGGCCTGGTCCCCGCTGCACGGCGGCCTCCTCGGCGGGGCGCTGCGCAAACTGGCCGAGGGCACGGCCATGAAGACCGCCCAGGGCCGCGCCGCCGAGGCGCTGGAGCGGCACCGCGCGGCCGTCACCGGCTACGAGAAGCTCTGCGCCGAGCTGGGCACCGACCCCGCGCAGGTGGGGCTCGCCTGGGTGATGCAGCGCCCCGGGATCACCGCGCCGGTCATCGGGCCGCGCAGCCTGGACCAGCTCGAAGGGGCCTTCCGGGCCCTGGAACTCACCCTCCCCGACGAGGTGCTCACCGAACTCGACACGCTGTTCCCGCCGATCGGCAACGGCGGCCCGGGACCGGAGGCATGGGCGTGGTGACCGCGCTCGCGGAGCGGCTGGTCCGGTCCGTGGCCGCCGTGGACGGCCCGGCCGGCCGGCTGTCCGACGTGCGGCACTGGTTCCGCGAACGCGCCGCGGCCGACACCTCCCGGGTCGAGGTCATCCCGTTCGCGGAGCTGCGCGGCTGGAGCTTCGCGGCGGACACCCACAACCTGGTCCATGAGACCGGCCGGTTCTTCAGCGTCGAGGGGCTGCGGGTACGGATGCCCGGCGCCCCGGTGGAGCGGTGGACCCAGCCGATCCTCCACCAGCCCGAGATCGGCATCCTCGGCATCCTCGTCAAGGACTTCGGCGGGGTACCGCACTTCCTGATGCAGGCGAAGATGGAGCCGGGCAACCACGGCGGGCTCCAGCTCTCGCCCACCGTCCAGGCCACCCGCAGCAACTACACCCGGGTGCACCGCGGCCGGGCGGTGCCCTACGTGGAGTACTTCCGGCGCCCGGACCGGCACCGGGTGCTCGCCGATGTCCGCCAGTCGGAACAGGGCACCTGGTTCTTCCGCAAGCGCAACCGCAACATGCTCGTCGAGGTCGCCGCCGACGAGGACGTCGAGGTGCGGGACGGGTTCCACTGGCTGACCCTCGGCCAGCTGCACCAGCTGCTGGCCGAGGAGGATCTGGTGAACATGGACGCCCGCAGCGTCCTGGCCGGTCTGCCGGCGATGCCCGGGGGTGGTGGGTGCGGGGAGCGGGGGAGCGTCCACCGCACCGCCGACATCCTCAGCTGGATCACCGGACTGCGCAGTGACCGCGAGGTGCTGACCGAGCGGATCCCGCTGCGCGAGACGGACCGCTGGCACCGCACCGAGGGGCGGATCTCCCATGAGAGCGGCCGCTACTTCAGCGTCATGGCCGTGGACGTCCGGGCCGGCGGCCGCGAGGTGGGCGGCTGGACCCAGCCCATGATCGAGCCGCACGGCCCGGGGGTGGCCGCCTTCCTGCTGGCCCGTCCGGGCGGGGTACCGCACGTCCTGGTGCAGGCCCGTGCCGAACCCGGCTACACGGACGTGGTGGAGCTGGCCCCCACCGTGCAGTGCACCCCGCGCAACTACACACAACTGCCCGGAGCGGCCACGCCGCGCTTCCTGGACGAGGTGACGGGAGCCCCGGCGGAGCGGGTGCGGTTCGACACCGTGCTCTCCGAGGAGGGCGGGCGTTTCTACCACGCCTTCAACCGCTATCTGGTGGTGGAGTCCGCCATGGACGTCGTCCCGCCCGACGATCCGGACTTCCGCTGGATGTCACTCCACCAACTGCTGGAGCTGATACGCCACAGCCATTACCTCAATGTGGAGGCCCGCACCCTCATGGCCTGTCTGCACAGCGTCCTCGCGAATTAGGGGCCTTTTTCAGGGGTGCCCGGTCTAGGGGTTATTCGGACACGTGCGCTGCTCTAGCCTCCCAAAGCATCGGGCACCCCGGAGCGGTACATCGGAGGACATGTCATGCAGGAGATCATCAGCGCCGCGCTGGCCGAGGACGCGGAGGGCGGGGATTTCTCCGCCGTGGAGATTCCGGACTCCTATCGGGGCGCGGTGGTCCTCCAGGAGGAATCCGAGATGTTCCAGGGAATGGCCACCTCGGACAAGGACCCCCAGAAGTCCCTGCACATCCATCAGGTGCCGACCCCCGAACCCGGGCCGGGCGAGGCGGTGATCGCGGTGATGGCCAGCGCGATCAACTACAACACCGTCTGGAGCTCCATCTTCGAACCGATACCCACCTTCGGCTTCCTGGAGCGCTACGCACGGTCCGACGACCCCCAGGCCGCCCGCCACCACCAGCCGTACCACGTCCTCGGCTCCGATCTGTCCGGCATCGTGCTGCGCACCGGCCCCGGTGTGCGCCGCTGGAAGCCGGGTGACCGGGTGGTGGCCCACTGCCTGTCCATCGAACTCCAGTCGCCGGACGGTCACGACGACACCATGCTCGACCCCGAACAGCGCATCTGGGGGTTCGAGACCAACTTCGGCGGTCTGGCCGAACTCTCCCTGGTCAAGGCCAATCAGCTGATGCCGAAGCCGGAGCACCTCACCTGGGAGGAGGCCGCCTCCTCCGGGCTGGTCAACTCCACCGCCTACCGGCAGCTGGTCTCCCGCAACGGCGCCCAGATGAAACAGGGCGATGTGGCGCTCATCTGGGGCGCGGCCGGTGGTGTCGGCTCCTACGCCACCCAGCTCGCCGTCAACGGCGGGGCGATACCGGTGTGCGTGGTCTCGGGCGAGCACAAGGCCGCACTGGCCCGTTCCATGGGGGCGGAACTGGTGATCGACCGAGCCGAGGAGGGCTATCGCTTCTGGAAGGACCCGGCCACCCCGGACCCCCGGGAGTGGAAGCGGTTCGGCGCCCGGATCCGCGAACTGACCGGCGGTGACGACCCGGACATCGTGGTCGAGCACCCCGGCCGGGACACCTTCGGGGCCAGTGTGTATGTGGCGCGCCGCGGCGGCACCGTGGTGACCTGCGCCGCCACCTCCGGCTACCGCCACGAGTACGACAACCGCTATCTGTGGATGGGCCTCAAGCGCATCGTCGGCACCCACTTCGCCAACTACCGCGAGGCATGGGCGGCCAACCGCCTGATCGAGAAGGGGATGATCCATCCGACGCTGTCCACGGTCCATCCGCTGGACGCGGTCGGTCTGGCGACCCAGGACGTCCACCGCAACCGCCACTCGGGCAAGGTCGGTGTGCTGTGCCTGGCGCCCGAGGAGGGGCTGGGCGTACGCGACCACGCACTGCGCGAACGCCATCTGCCGTCGATCAACCGCTTCCGGAAGGGTTAGGGGGCCGCTCGCGCGGCGTCCCACCGGCCCCGCGGGCACCGGTCCAGGACGCGGCGGGACGCTCCGGGACCTCGGGGTCGATGAGGTGGAACCGGCGCAGGGTCCGCCGGAGCGCCACCAGGTTGAGCAGCCCCGGCGGGACCGGCAGCCGGTGCCAGGGCACATAGCGGTCGACCAGCCCGAAGGCCGCGCGCAGTGGCATGCCCAGCAGGGTGTTGTGGCGCGGTTCCGGGGTGCTGAAGCGCAGCCCGAGCCGGTGCGCCGCGGCCGCCTCGTACGCGGCCTTGCGGGCCCGGTTGAGGTTGCCCAGCGGCCGGAACTCCTCGGTGGTGTGCCACGGGTTGAACGCCAGCTGCTCGACGCGGCGGGCCGCGGAGCGGGCCTCGGCGGAGTCCAGGTCCTGGCGCGGCAGGGTCAGCAGGGCGACCGGTACGACGGGGGCATCGCTCTCCGGCCACTCCACCGAACCGTCCTCGACCGGGGTGCGGCCCTCGTCCCGGTAGCGCTGTACGCACAGTTCGAAGGCGACGTCCCCGGTGGCCAGCCGGAGCGCCAGCTCATGGTGGAGGTAGTCGGGGTCGCCGCGGTCGGGCGGAGGAGCGGGTGTGCCGCCGGGGGCCGGGCGCAGCTGGTAGCGGACCGGCCCCGCGCCGCCCCACAGGATGGCGCCCCGGCTCCAGAAGGTCTCCCGGGCCAGTGAGCCGACGCTGTGCCGGGTGGCGGTCCACACGTTGCGGCGCATCCGGTCGGCGGTGCCCCAGCCCACGGAGAGCGGCAGCCGCACGAAGAGTCCGAACGCCTGCTCGACGGTGCTGGTCGCGCCCGCCATGGCCTTGGCGAACGCCACGAACTCGCGGGCGTCGGCGGCGTGCGAGACGGGGAAGCTGGTGGCCAGCAGATCGTGGGTCTCCCCGGGTCCGGCCTGGACCCGGACGACGATCCCGCGCAGATCCGGCGAGGCGTCGTGCCGCTCGGTGCCCCCGGCGTTGGACATCCGCACCACGGCCGGGTACTCGGCGCCGGGCCGGGCGTACCCCACGCACAGTTCGGGCGGCAGATCGTCGTGGAAGCGCAGCCGCGCGTTCTCCACGCCCAGGGCCGCCTTGGCGTGGAAGGTGCGCAGCAGATGTCCCGCGCCCGCGCTGTCCCGGTGGGTGTGCTGCACCCGCACCAGCTCCCGGGCCAGCTTGTCGAAGACCACCCGTTCGGCCTCGGGGCTGCCGCCCTGGTACGCCTCGTAGCGCTCCACCGCCGGGTGTGCCGTCGCGTCGTACCCGTGACTCCGTGCGGACCGCTCCTGCTGTCCGGTGTCGACCATGGGAACCTCTCCGTGCGGGACGAACGCGAGAAAAGCGATAAAAGGAACAGAACAGAGACAGTAGGGGAGGGAGTCCGGCGGCGCAGCCCGGAACGGTGGTGGGGGTGGCGGTCCTCAGCGGCGTCCGCCGGGCCGCTGCGGCACACTGGGGGCATGCCGGAACTGCCCGAGGTGGAGGCCCTCGCCGGGATCCTGGCCGAGCGTGCCGTCGGCCGGGAGATCGGCCGTGTCCTCCCCGTGGCGGTGAGCGTGCTCAAGACCTACGACCCACCGCTGACCGCGCTCGAGGGCCGGACCGTGACGGCCGCGCGGCGCCACGGGAAGTTCCTGGACCTGGACACCGAGGGACTCCATCTGGTCGTCCATCTCGCCCGTGCGGGGTGGCTGCGCTGGAAGGACGGCCTGCCCGAGGCGCCGCCGCGACCGGGCAAGGGGCCGCTGGCGCTGCGGCTGGTGCTGGCCGGTCCGGAGCGCTCCGGCTTCGACCTCACCGAGGCCGGGTCCCGCAAGGGGCTCGCGGTCTACTGCGTGCGCTCGCCCGGGGACGTGCCGGGGGTCGCCCGGCTCGGCCCGGATCCGCTGGACGGCTCGCTCACCCCCGAGGCGTTCGCCGGACTGCTGCGCGGGGTGCGCCACCGGATCAAGGGCGTGCTGCGCGACCAGAGCGTCATCGCCGGGATCGGCAACGCCTACTCGGACGAGATTCTGCACGCCGCCAGGATGTCGCCCTACCGGCTGGCCTCCGACCTGGGCGAGGAGGAGATCTCCGCCCTGTACGAGGCGATGGACACCACGCTGCGCTCGGCCGTCGAGCGCTCCCGCGGGCTCGCCGCCGGTGACCTCAAGGCGGAGAAGCGCAGCGGGATGCGGGTGCACGGACGCGCCGGCCGGCCGTGCCCGGTGTGCGGCGACACGGTCCGGGAGGTGTCCTTCAAGGACTCCTCCCTCCAGTACTGCCCCACCTGCCAGACCGGCGGCAAACCGCTTGCCGACCGTCGTATGTCACGACTGCTCAAATAGTGCATAGCAACGGTCAGTTGGCGACACCCTCTTGACCCGGGCGGATCAACCCCGCCATATGGTGGCCATGACCACAGCCCTGATCATCGGTGGCGGAATCGCCGGCACGGTGACCGCGATGGCCCTGCACAAGGCCGGGATCGACGCGGTCGTCCACGAGGCGTACCCCGAGAACGCCATGGACACGGGTGCGTTCCTCGTCGTCGCGGCCAACGGCCTGGAGGCGCTGCGTACGATCGACGCCCACCAACCCGTACTGGACCAGTCCTTCGCGGCCGGCCACGTCGACTTCATCAGCAACACCGGCAAACGGCTCGGCCGCAAACCGATGTCCGGTTCGCAGAACGGCGGCATCGGGTCCCGCACCATCAAACGCGCCACCCTGGTCCGCGCGCTGCGCGAGGAGGCGGTACGCCGCGGGGTGCGCATCGAGTACGGCAAACGGCTGCTCGCCGCCCACACCAGCCCCGACGGCACGGTCGTCGGCTCCTTCGCCGACGGCGGACGCGCCGTGGCCGACGTGCTCATCGGCGCCGACGGCATCCACTCGCTGATCCGCAGGACCATCGACGCCGCCTCGCCCCGGCCGCGCTACACCGGACAGCAGACCGTCTGCGGCTACGCCCGCGACGTCCCCGTGGCGCCGGATCCCGACACCTACACCATGATCTTCGGAAAGCAGGCGTTCTTCGGCTGTACCACCGCCCCGGACGGCGAGATCTGGTGGTTCACCAACGCCCCGGCCCCCGAGCTGTCCCAGGCGGAGCTGGCCGCCGTCACCCCCGCGCAGTGGCGCGAACGGCTCACCGGGCTGTTCGCCGAGGACCAGACCGCCGCCGCCGGGATCATCGGCGCCACCGGCGAGGACATCATCGCCACCGGCGCCTACGACCTGGTCTCCACCCCCACCTGGTCCTCGGACGGGATGGTCATCGTGGGGGACGCGGCGCACGCCTGTGCCCCCAACGCCGCACAGGGCGCCTCCCTGGCCATCGAGGACGGAGTGGTGCTGGCCCGGTGTCTGCGCGATCTGCGCCGCCCCCGGACCGCTTTCGCCGCCTACGAGGGCTTGCGGCGCGAACGGGTCGAGAAGGTGGCCCGGAGCAGCGCCGGTATGGCCCGCCGGACCGCCCCGGGCCCGGTCAAACGCGCCCTGCGGGACGCCACCCTGCCCCGGCGCCTGGACCGCGCGGGCCAGGCGCCCGACACCGACTGGCTGACCGGCTACCGCATCGACTGGGACGAGCCCGTGGACGGCCGGACGGCGGTCCACGACCGCCGCTGACGCCCGCGTCCGCCCCGGGGCGGACGGCCGGACATTGTCCCCGTGCCCGGGGCCACCCGCCACCCGGGTTTGGCCCCGGCCCGCCCGGGCACTCGGAGCCCTCTGGTTCCGTACGTCCGGGAGTCCTCTGTGAGCCCAGTGCGTATCGTGATCGTCGGTGCCGGATTCGCCGGTTACCAAGCCGCCCGTACGCTCTCCCGCACCTTGCGCGACGCGGCGGAGATCGTCCTGATCAACCCCAATGACTATTTTCTGTACCTCCCGCTGCTGCCCGAGGTGGCCGCGGGAGTGCTGGAACCCCGACGGGTCTCGGTCTCCCTCACCGGCACCCTGCCGCACGTCCGGCTGGTGCTCGGCGAGGTCCACTCGCTCGACCTCGCGGGCCGCCGGGTCGGCTGGGAGGACCCGGAGGGCAACCGCGGCGAGATGAGCTACGACCGGCTCGTCCTCTCCGTCGGCAGCGTCAACAAACTGCTGCCGATCCCGGGCGTCGCCGAGCACGCCCACGGCTTCCGCGGTATGCCCGAGGCCCTGTACCTGCGCGACCATGTGACCCGTCAGATCGAGATGGCGGGCAACACCGAGGATCCCCGGGAGCGCGCCGCCCGCCGCACCTTCGTGGTGGTCGGCGCCGGTTACACCGGCACCGAGGTGGCCGCCCACGGAGTGCTGTTCACCGACGCGCTGGCCCGGAAGAACACCGCGTTGCGCGATGCGGCGCCACCCCGCTGGTTGCTCGTCGACGTCGCCCCGCGGATCCTGCCCGGTCTGGACGAACGGCTGTCCCGCACCGCCGACCGGGTGCTCCGCCGACGCGGGGTCGAGGTCCGCACCGGCACCAGCGTCAAGGAGGCCACCTCCGAGGGGGTACTGCTGGACGACGGCGAGTTCATCGACACCCGCTCCCTGATCTGGTGCGTCGGAGTGCGCCCGGACCCCCTGGTGGAGAACCTCGGGCTGCCCACCGAACACGGTCGGCTGAAGGTGGACCGGTATCTCGCCGTACCCGGCCATCCGGAGGTGCTGGCCTGCGGTGACGCCGCCGCGGTGCCCGATCTGACCCGGCCCGGCGAGGTCACCGCGATGACCGCGCAGCACGCCCAGCGGCAGGGGAGGACCGCGGCCCACAACATCCTGGCCTCCCTCGGCAAGGGCACGCCCAAGCCCTACAAACACCATGACCTGGGGTTCACGGTCGATCTCGGCGGGGTGCAGGCGGCCGCCGACCCGCTGCACATCCCGCTGTCCGGACCGCTCGCCAACGCGGTCACCCGCGGCTACCACCTGATGGCCATGCCCGGCAATCGCGTCCGCGTGGCCGCCGACTGGCTGCTCGACGCGGTGCTGCCACGCCAGGCGGTGCAACTCGGAGTGGTGCCCTCCTGGGCGGTCCCGCTGGACACCGAGTCCCCCGAGGTCGTCCGGACGGCCCGGGCGCCCGGCCGCTGACGCCCGGCACCGAAGGAAGGAGAACCATGCGACACGAACAGCTCGGCGAGCTCGGGCAGCAGCTCCGCGTGGACTCGGTGCGCGCCGCCGCGGCGGCCGGGTCCGGCCATCCGACGTCCTCGATGTCGGCCGCGGACCTGATGGCCGTCCTCATGGGGAACCATCTGCGCTACGACTTCGAGAAACCCGAACACCCCGGCAATGACCACCTGGTCTTCTCCAAGGGCCATGCCTCCCCGCTGCTGTACTCGGTCTACAAGGCCGCGGGCGCGGTGAGCGACGAGGAACTGCTCACCTTCCGCAAGAACGGCAGCAGGCTGGAGGGCCACCCCACACCCCGGCTGCCGTGGGTGGACGTGGCCACCGGCTCCCTGGGGCAGGGACTGCCCTTCGGCGTCGGCATGGCGCTCAGCGCCAAACGGCTGGACCACGTGGCCAGCCGGGTCTGGGTGCTCATCGGTGATAGCGAGATGGCCGAGGGATCGGCGTGGGAGGCGTTCGAGCAGGCCGGGGTCGACCGCCTGGACAACCTCACCGCCGTCATCGACGTCAACCGGCTCGGCCAGCGCGGCCCGACGCGCCACGAATGGGACCTCGACGCCTACGCCCGCCGCATCCGCGCCTTCGACTGGCACACCATCGAGATCGACGGCCATGACATCGCCGCGATCGACCGCGCGTACGGCGAGGCGATGTCCACGGTCGGCCGCCCCACCGCCATCATCGCCCGCACCCAGAAGGGCCGTGGCGTGGCCGCGGTGGAGAACCGCGAGGGCATGCACGGCAAACCGCTGAAGGACCCCGAGGAGGCCATCGCCGAACTCGGCGGCATCAGGAACATGGCGGTGCCGGTGCTCGGCCCGCCCTCGGTCACCCCCACCCGCCCGACCTCCGAGGGCCCGCTGAGCCTGCCGCGGTTCAACCCCGGTGACACCGTCCCCACCCGGGACGCGTTCGGGGAGGCCGTGGCCGCCGTGGGCACCGCCCGCGGCGATGTGGTGGCGCTCGACGGCGAGGTGGGTGACTCGACCCGCCTGGAGTACTTCCAGAAGGAGCACCCCGAGCGCTACTTCGAGTTCTACATCGCCGAACAGCAGCTGGTGGCCGCGGCCGTGGGCATGCAGACCCGTGGCTGGACCCCCTACGTCTCCACCTTCGCGGCCTTCTTCACCCGCGCCTACGACTTCATCCGCATGGCCGCCATCAGCCGTGCCGACCTCAACCTCGTCGGCTCCCACGCGGGTGTGGCCATCGGTGAGGACGGCCCCTCCCAGATGGGCCTGGAGGACCTGGCGGCCCTGCGGGCGGTGCACGGCAGCACGGTGCTCTACCCCTGCGACGCCAACCAGACCGCCCAGCTGACCGCCGCCATGGCCCGGCTGTCGGGCATCCGCTATCTGCGCACCACCCGCGGCGGGACCCCGGTCATCTACCCGTCCACCGAGGAGTTCCCGATCGGCGGCAGCAAGGTGCTGCGCGCCACCGAGGACGACCGCGTCACCATCGTGGCGGCCGGGGTCACGGTGCCCGAGGCCCTCGCGGCCGCCGACCGGCTCGCCGAGGAGTCCGTCCCGGCACGGGTCATCGACCTGTACTCGGTCAAACCGGTGGACGCGGGGGCGCTGCGCACCGCCGCCGAGGCGACCGGCCGGCTGATCACGGTGGAGGACCACCACCCCGAGGGCGGACTGGGCGACGCGGTGCTCGACGCCTTCACCGACGGCCGTCCCGTGCCCCGGCTGGTCCGGCTCGCGGTGCGCGACATGCCGGTCTCGGCGACCCCCGAGGAGCAGCTGCGCGAGGCCGGGATCGACGCGGACGCCATCGTGGCGGCCGCCCGCGACCTTGCCGGGGCCGCCTGACCAGGCCCTCCGGCCCCTGAGAGCCGGCCGCACAACTCCATATGATCCACGCACAGCGGACGGGCCCGGGGCATCAGCGCCCCGGGCCCGTCCGCTGTGCGCGCGTCCCGCCTCTCGTACCCCGCGATGCGACTCCCGTACGCTACTGCCCAGTTGTGTACCGGACGTCGACAAGGGGCGGGGACCATGGGGCACTTGGGCAGAACAGCGGGCGACAAGGCCCGGCGCACGGGCACGGTGGCGGTCGTCGCGGCGGCCGCCGCACTGTGTCTGACGGCACCGGCGGACGCGCGTCCGGCCGGGGCCACGGACGACCGGCCCTACTCCGCCACCACATCGGTGGGCGTGCACAACGCGTACGAGAAGGACAAGTACCCGTACTTCGCCGACGCGCTCGACTCCGGCGCCGCACTGCTGGAACTCGACGTGTGGACCAATGCGTTCGGCTCCGGCTGGAGGGTCTCGCACAGCAATCCGTTCGGCAACGACAACAACTGCGCGGGCGCCGGGTCCGCGGCCGAACTGCGCGCCAAGTCCCGCAACCAGAGCCTGGCCGGATGTCTGGCCGACCTCAAGGCCTGGCACGACGCCCACCCCGGACACCGCCCGGTCGTCATCAAGACCGAGCTGAAGGACGGCTTCAACGGCAAGGGCGGCCGCGGTCCCGCGGATCTGGACGCCCTGCTGAGCGGCACCCTGGGTGACGCCCTGCTGCGCCCCGCCGATGTGACGGGCGGCCATGCCACCCTCGACGAGGCGGTCCGGGCCGACGGCTGGCCCTCCCGCTCCGCGCTCGCGGGCAAGTTCGTCTTCGAGCTGATCCCGGGCACGGTCGAGCAGAGCAATCCCTTCGACCATCTGTGGACCGACCGTGAGTACGCCACCCACCTCCGCGACCTCGCCGCCGCCGGGAACCTGCGGCAGGCCGCCGCCTTCCCCGCGGTCATCAAGGCGACCGCCGGTGATCCGCGCACCCGCTACTCCGACGCGGCCATCCGCCCCTGGTTCGTCTTCTTCGACGGGGACGCCGCCACCTACGTGGGCGGCGGGATCGACACCGCCTGGTACGACGACCGGCACTACCTACTGATCATGACCGACGCTCAGGGCGTGCCCCCGGCCATCGACGGCACCCACCCCACCGAGGAGCAGGCGAAACAGCGGGTGGCCCAACTCGCCTCCGGGCACGCCAGTTTCGTGACCGCCGACTGGTACCCACTGCCGTCGGTGCTGTCCTCCGTCCTGCCCCGTGGCTGAACCCGCTCCCCGGGCACACCGCTCACCGGCCGGATCCGCCCCGCGGGTCCGGCCGTGGTCAGCCCGGCGGATCGCCCGCGCCGCCGTCGGCCGCCTCCAGCCGGAAGCCGACCTTCAGTCCCACCTGGTAGTGGGCGATCCTGCCGTTCTCGATATGCCCTCGGACCTGGCCCACCTCGAACCAGTCGAGGTTGCGGAGCGTCTGCGAGGCGCGGCTGATCCCGCTGCGGATCGCGTCGTCGACGCTCTCGGTGGACGAGCCGACGATCTCGGTCACCCGGTAGGTGTGGGACATGGCAGTCTCCCCGGTCCGTGGGGCGGTCCGATTGCTCCTCCCACCGTGCCTCACGGCGCGTCCGTCCGCGAGCCGGACGGCCGGGGCCCGGCCTCACGGGACCACGGTCACCGGCCAGCGCCCCGCCTTCACCAGCCGGACCGCCACCGAGCCGACGATCCGGTGCCCGGCCTGCTCGGAGGCGCCCACCACCACCGCGTCCGCGATGAGCTCGTCCGCGGCCTGCACCAGACCGCCGTAGGGGTCGCCGCGGAAGGTGTGGAACTCCCAGCGGACCTCGAACACCCCGCGCAGCCGCTCGGTCGCCTCCCGGATCTCCCGGACCAGTTCCCCGGCCACCTCACCGGTGGTGTCGGCAACCGCCGCGCCGAGCACCGCGCCCGCGGGCAGCACCGGCTGCACATAGACCACGGCCAGCAGCGCGTTCTGCCGTCTGGCCAGTCCGGCGGCGTACGCCGCGGCGCGCCAGGAGGAATCGGAGCCGTCCACTCCGACCAGGATGACCTTCGGGCCGTCGGTGCCACGTTCAAAAGACGCCGGGAGTTTGTCCATCACATCTGCGAGGCTAGTGCCGTGTCAGCCAGGACGGCGAGCGGGGCGAACCGTGGCTGACACGGCGTTAGCGCCAGGGACGGACCGGTGATCAGCCGGGCCGGGCCCGGTACGACCGCATCGCACCATGACCGCCACCGTACGACAGGAGAAACAATGGGCGGCACGCACCGGGGCGAACTACTCGCCATCAGTGACCTGCACGTGGCCTACTCGGAGAACCGGGCGATCGTGGAGCGGCTGCGGCCGGGCTCCGAGGACGACTGGCTGATCGTCGCCGGGGACGTCGGCGAGATCTTCTCCGAGGTCGAGGAGACGCTGGGACTGCTGAGCGAGCGCTTCGCCAAGGTCATCTGGGTGCCGGGCAACCATGAACTGTGGACCCACCCCAAGGACCCGCTGGAGGCCCGTGGCGTCGCGCGCTACGAGGCGCTGGTGGAGATGTGCCGGGCCAAGGGCATCGTGACGCCCGAGGACCCCTACCCGCTCTGGGAGGGCGTCGGGGGGCCGCTGACCATCGCCCCGCTGTTCCTGCTCTACGACTACACCTTCCGCCTCGACGGCATCACCACCAAGGAAGCCGCCCTGGCCCACGCCCATGACACCGGAGTGGTCTGCACCGACGAGCACTTCCTCCACCCCGACCCGTACCCCACCCGCGACGCCTGGTGCCGCGCCCGCGTCGCCGCGACCGAGGCGAAGCTGGCCGCGTGCGACCCCACCGTGCGGACCGTGCTCATCAACCACTGGCCGCTGACCCGGCTGCCCACCCGGGTGCTGCGCTACCCCGACTTCGCTCTGTGGTGCGGCACCGAGCTGACCGCCGACTGGCACGTACGGTTCCGCGCCGAGACCGTGGTCTACGGCCACCTCCACATCCCCCGCACCACGGTGGAGGACGGGGTGACCTTCCAGGAGGTGTCGGTGGGCTACCCGCGCGAGTGGAAGGCGCACGGCAGGCTGCCCGAGGACCCGCTGCGCCGGGTGCTCCCGGTGCCGGTGCCATGACGGCCTCCTCCGGGGCGTCCTGAGGGTGTCTTGACGCGCCCGGCGGGTGGCGCCGTACGGTCTCGGCTGTGAACCCTGTCGAGGCGTTCCTCCCCGAGACCTATGCCACCGGCGTCCCCTACGCGCTCTTCCGCGCACTGCGCGCCACCCGCCCCGTCTGCCGGATCGAGGAGCCCGCGGTCGGCGGGTGGCCCGCGGGCCCGGGCTTCTGGGCGGTGTTCCGGCACGCCGACGTCAAACATGTGCTGCGCACCCCCGAGGTCTTCTCCTCCTGGCTGGGCGCCACCCAGATCCGCGACCCCGACACCCCGGCCGACCTCGACTTCGTCCGGACGATGATGCTCAACCAGGATCCGCCAGGACATGTGCGGCTCCGCCGGATCGTCGCCGCCGCCCTCACCCCGCGCGCCGTACGCGAACTGGAGCGGGCCATCGGGGAACACGCGGCGGCGCTCATCGACTCCGTGGCCGACCGTGGCGAGGCCGACTTCGTCGAACTCGCGGCCGATCTGCCGGTGTGGACCCTGGCCCAGGTGATGGGGGTCCCCGAGAGCGACCGGCGGTTGCTGTACGACTGGTCCAACCGCGTCATCGGCTACCAGGACACCGACCACGCGGGGTCCAGCACCGCCGACCCGGGGGAGCTGAGCTCCTTCGGACGCGCCGCCCTCGCCCTCCGTCCCGCCCCGGCGGTCCGCCCGGACGGACGGCCGGTGAACCCGCGCTCCCGTGAGGCCCTGGCCGATATGTTCGGCTACGCCCACGCGCTGGCCGAACGGCCCCGGCCCGGCAGTGTGATGGCGCGGATGCGGGAGGCAGGGCTCAGCCGCGAGGAGTTCGAGACCATGTTCTTCCTCTTCGCGGTGGCGGGCAACGAGACACTGCGCAACGGCATCCCCGGCGGGCTGCTCACCCTGCTCGAACACCCCGGGAGCCATCGGCTGCTGCTGACACGGCCCGGACTCACCGGCTCCGCGGTGGAGGAGATGCTGCGCTTCTGGCCGCCGGTCGTCGACTTCCGCCGTACCGCCACCCGTGATGTGGAGCTGGGCGGACAGCTGATCCGGTGCGGTGAGAAGGTCGTGGTCTTCCACGCCTCCGCCAATCGCGACGAGACGGTCTTCGCCGACCCCGACCGCTTCGACCCCACCCGCTCACCCAACGACCACGTCAGCTTCGGCCACGGACCGCACTTCTGCATGGGCGCGCAACTGGCCCGCGTCCAGATGCGGGCCATGCTGCGCGCCGCCCTCGACCGGCTGCCCGGACTGCGCCTGGCCGGCGAGCCGGTGCGGCTGACCTCCAACTTCCAGAACGGGCTCAAGCGCCTCCCGTTGCGCTGGGGAACAGATCGGTGAACGGGGCGGTCGCGTCACCGACCGAGCGTCCGAAGGGATCGTCGAAGTCCCAGACCAGGAAGAGCAGAAAGACGATCAGGCTGGTGAACATCACCGACAGCATCAACTCCCGTGGGGAGCGGCGGATCTGCAGGGTGAAGATCAGCCCGACCACCAGGGCCGCCCCCAGCGTCAGTCCGATCCAGACCACCTGGGGCATGGTCGGCCCCGCGCTCTGCTGCCGGGCGGTCCGGGCCGCGTCGGCGGCCGCCACCTCGTCCACCATGGGCTGGTACGCCTGCGACTGGAGCGCCGTCCGGGGCCGGGCGTGGGTGACCTCGTGGCGCACCGCGTCCAGCAGTACCGTGCCCCGTTCGGTGAGTTCACCCTTGTCGATCATCACCTGCCACTCCTCGGACACCACATGGTCCACGTACGCGTCGATGTCCCCGCGGATCCGGTCGCGTACGGACGGCGGGTAGACACTCGCCCGCTGGCTCACCTCGTGCAGGGCCTGGGCCTCCGTGCGCACCCCGTCCTGGGCGGCGCCCCGGGCCTCCCAGACCCCGGCGATGGCCAGACCGAGCACGATCGCGTAGACCACCCCGATCATCATGATCATGTAGTCGAGGACATCGGGGGTCTCGGTGGGATCGTCGTCCCCACCGAGGCGGCGGGAGTTGAGGATCGCGGCGAGCACGACGGCCGAGCAGACCCCGGCCATCACAAACGTCAGAATCAGCCATTCGGGCATGGGCAACCTCCGGAGCGGGTCGGCAGGGCGGATCAGCCGCGCCGTCCGCCGCGTGAGGCGGAGCGTGAACGCGGGCGGAGAGCGGCGGCCGCGAGCACCGCGGGCGCCGTGAGCAGCAGGGTGAAGGTGACCAACGAGGTTCCCTCGGGGGGCTCGTCGCGGCGGGGCGGGCGATACGCCGGCGCCTGGACCGGCTCGGCCCGCGTGGGGGCGGGCGTCGGCTCGGAGGACGGCGCCACGGGCTCACCGGGCGCGGCCGGGGAGGGCCGCGGCGGCGTGGGCCGGGGCGCGGGGGTCCGGCGCGGCGCGGAGCGTCCGGCCGCGGGCGCCGGAGCCTTCGAGGTCAGCGAGGGACTCGGCGTCGGCGTCGGGGCGGGCGTGGCCGTCGGGGTGGGCGTCGGCGAGGCCGTGGGGGACGGGGTGGGCGTCGGCGTGGGGGTTGGCGTGGGCGTCGGGGTGGGTGAGGGCGTAGGGGTGGGCGTGGGGCAGTGTCCGTAGCGCGCGAACGCGCCGTCCGTCCCGGCCGACGCGACCGCGCACACACAGAAGCCGGGACGGACCTCGATCCGCGCGGCCGCGTACGCCCCCTCGTCCGTCACTCCCGCCCGGACCCGGACGTCGACCGTCCGCCCGGGAGCGGGCGTGACGGACGCGTCCCCACCACCCGTTCCACCGGCCGCGGCCGTCGCCCCCGCCGAGGCGCAGACAAGGGCCGTGACGAGGACCCCTGAACGCCATGCGCGATGCCATCGGTTCACGAGGAAGATCTTTGGCCCATCACACCGGTGTCAGCCGTGCGGCCCCGTGTTTTCGCCCGAACGGGTTACGGTGCAGGGGAGTTCACCGTGCCGGGGTTGACGTCAGGGGCGGATCCGCCCCCGACGCACCGGTCCGCAGAGCCCGCGGCTCACAGGTCGTCGAAGCCGCCGTGCCGTCCCGCGCCCGCCGCGAAACGGGCCGCGCCGTCCAGCCCCTCGGCCAGGGTGGCCCGGCCGTGACGGAGCTCCCAGGCCATCGCCTCCTCCTCCGGCAGTCCCTCCTGTTCGAGCAGCGCGGCACGGTCGCCGCGCAGACAGGTCTGCGGGAAGCGGGCGAGATCGGCGGCCAGCCGCTCCGCCGCGGCGCGGGCCTGGCCCGGGGGCACCAGCCGGTTGGCGAGCCCGATGTCGTACGCCTCCCGGGCCGGTACCGGACGCCCCGTCAGCACCAGGTCCATCGCCCGGCTCGCGCCGATCAGCCGGGGCAGCCGGACCGTGCCGCCGTCGATCAGCGGTACGCCCCAGCGGCGGCAGAACACCCCGAAGACCGCGTCCTCCTCGGCCACCCGCAGATCGCACCACAGCGCCAGTTCGAGGCCGCCCGCGACCGCGTGGCCGCTGACCGCCGCGATCACGGGTTTGGACAGCCGCAGCCGGGTGGGGCCCATCGGCCCGTCGCCGTCCTCGGCGACGCGGTTGCCGCGCTCGGTGCCGACCGCCTTGAGGTCGGCACCGGAGCAGAAGGTGCCGCCCTCGCCCCACAGCACGGCCACCCGTGCCCCGGGGTCGGCGTCGAAGGCGCGGAAGGCGTCGGCGAGGGCGGTCGCGGTCGCCCCGTCCACCGCGTTGCGGACGCCGGGGCGGGCGAGCACCACGGTGGTCACCGGGCCCGCCCGGTCGGTGCGGACCGCCGCCCCGCCCCCGTCGGAGGTCACCGCAGGTCCTTGGGTCGGGCCCGCTCCAGGATCGGCCCGGTGTCGGTCCCCGGCGGCAGGGTGCCGAACGCGTGCCCCCAGTCCCCGTCCAGCCGTGAGGCGCAGAACGCGTCGGCGACCGCCGGATGGCTGTAGCGCACCAGCAGACTGCCCTGGAGCACCAGGGTCATCTGCTCGGCCAGCCGGCGTGCCAGCAGCTGGGCCCGCTGCGGATCGCCGAGCTGCGGCAGCAGCGCCCGCAGCCGTGCCACGGCCGCGTCCAGCCGGGCGTCGGCCCCCGCCGCGGTCCCGACCTCGGCGAGGAAGGCGTCGAGCGCGCCCTCCTCACGGCCCAGCGCGCGCAGCACGTCGAGCGCCGCGACGTTGCCCGAACCCTCCCAGATGGACAGCAGCGGGGCCTCCCGGTACAGCCGCGGCATCCCCGAGTCCTCCACGTAGCCGTTGCCGCCCAGACACTCCAGGGCCTCGGCCGCGTGGGTCGAACCGCGTTTGCACACCCAGTACTTGCTGACCGCCAGCCCGAGCCTGCGCAGCGCCGCCTCCGACGCGTCCCCGGCCTCCGCCCGGTCCAGCGCCGCCGCGAGCCGCATGGCCAGAGTGGTGGCGGCCTCCGACTCCACCGCCAGGTCCGCCAGGACGTGGCGCATCAGCGGCTGGTCGATGAGTTCGGCGCCGAAGGCCCGGCGGTGCTCGGCGTGGTGCAGCGCCTGCCGGAGCCCGGTGCGCATGCCCGCCGCCGAACCGATGACGCAGTCCAGCCGGGTCATGTTCACCATCTCGACGATGCTGCGCACCCCGCGGCCCGGTTCGCCGACCCGCCAGGCCACGGCCTGTTCGTACTCGATCTCCGACGAGGCGTTGGAGCGGTTGCCCAGCTTGTTCTTCAGCCGCTGCAGCCGCAGGGCGTTACGGGTGCCGTCCGGCAGGACCCGCGGCACCAGGAAGCAGGTCACCCCCTCCTCGGCCTGGGCCAGCGTCAGGAAGACATCGCTCATCGGAGCGGAGGTGAACCACTTGTGGCCGGTGAGCACATAGGTGCCGTCACCGGCCGGGACGGCCCGGGTGGTGTTGGCGCGGACGTCCGAACCGCCCTGCTTCTCCGTCATCGACATACCCGCGATCAGACCGCGCTTGCCGAGCGGCGCGCGCAGCCCGAAGTCGTACTCCCGGGCGGCCAGCAGCGGTTCGTACGCCGCGGCCAGCTCCGGCTCCGCCCGCAGGGCGGGAACCGCGGCGTAGGTCATGGAGATCGGGCAGCCGTGCCCGGCCTCGGCCTGCGCGAAGGCGTAGAACTTGGCCGCGCGCACCAGGTGGGCGCCGGAGCGGCTGTCGCGCCACGCCGCCGCGTGCTGGCCGCCCGCCACGGCCTCGGCCATCAGCTGGTGGTAGGCGGGGTGGTACTCGACCTCGTCGACACGGTGTCCGTACCGGTCGTGGGTGTGCAGCACCGGCGGGTGCTCCTCGGCCATCCGCGCCCGGTCCTGGACCTCGGCGGAGCCGGCCCGCGCGCCCACCTCCCGGACCTCCGCCTCGCCCCAGGCGCCGCCGTCCCGGCGCAGCGCCTCCAGCAGGGCGGGGTCGTCCGCCGTGGTGAAGCCGACGAGCGGCGGGGGCTGGTTGAGGACTTCGTGCGTCGGACTCATCGCGGAACAACTCCTCGGTCGCGGCGGACTCACCGGCCTCCCGGTGCGCACCGGTCCCACCGGTGCCCTCCCGGGCGGTCTTACACTTCCATCATGCGTGAAGAGGAACTGTAATGGATAGTGTGCCGGGCAGCTATAGAGTGCCCCTCAGCTATGGACGACACCGGAACCCTCGCCCTGCGGCCGCTGACCGCGCGCTCGATCGTGCTCAGCACCCTGCTCGGCCATCATCCGCCCCGGCTGCCCGTACGCGTCCTGGTCAGCGTCGGCGCGCTCTTCGGCACCGCCGAGGGCACCGTCCGGGTCGCGCTCACCCGGATGGTCGCCGCCGGTGACCTGGAACAGCGCGACGGCGACTACGCGCTCACCGACCGGCTGCTGGCCCGCCAGGCGCGCCAGGACGACAGCCGCGCCCCCCGCACCCGGCGCTGGGACGGCGGCTGGGAGATCGCCGTCGTCACCACCGACCGGCGCGCGGCGGCCGAGCGCGCCGCGCTGCGCCAGACGATGGCCGCCCTGCGGCTGGCGGAGCTCCGCGAGGGCACCTGGCTGCGCCCCGCCAATCTGGTCCGCCCGCGCCCGGCCGTCGCCGCTGAGCAGTGCGGCTGGTTCACCGGCGCGCCGGAGGGCGACCCGGTCGCGCTCGCCGCGCGGCTGTGGGACCTGGACGGCTGGGCCCGCCAGGCCCGGCTGCTGGCGGAGGCGCTGGACCGCGCGGAGGACCCCGCCGCCCGCTTCACCGTCGGGGCCGCCGTGCTGCGCCATCTGCTGGCCGACCCCGTGCTGCCCGCCCGGCTGCTGCCCGAGGACTGGCCGGGCGCGGGGCTGCGGCGCCGCTACGACGCGTTCGAGCGGGAGTTCCGCGCTCTGCTCACCCAGCACATCGGCGGCTGACCGCGCCGCCCGCGCGGGGCCCGTCCGGACAGCCGCTGCGGAGCGTGCCGACTCGGGGCCCCACGGTCACCCCGAGTCGCGGACCACCAGCTCGGTGGGCAGCACGAGGACGGGCTCGATGCTCTCCCCGGACGCCAGCCGCAGCAGCTGCCCCGCCAGTCGGCGGCCGATCTCGGCGATGGGCTGCCGGACAGTGGTCAGCGGCGGGTCGGTGTAGCGGGCGGGCTCGATGTCGTCGAACCCCACCACGGCCACGTCGTCCGGTACCCGCCGCCCCGCCTGCCGCAGGGCCCGCAGCACCCCGATGGCCATCAGGTCCGACGCCACGAACACCGCGTCCAGTCCCGGCTGCCGCTCCAGCAGCTCACCGATCGCCACCACGCCCGACTCCTGGGTGAAGTCGCCGACCGCCACCGACGGATCCAGCCCCGCCTCCCGCAGCGCCGAGCGGTAGCCCGCCAGGCGGTCGACCCCGGCCACCATGTCCTGCGGCCCCGCCACGGTGGCGATCCGGGTACGGCCGGAGGCGGCCAGATGGCGCACGGCGCCCGCCGCGCCCGCCACGTTGTCCACCCCGACGTACGGCAGCATCACGGCGCCCAGCGCCCGTTCGTTGCAGACCACCGGGATCCCCATCCGGGCCAGGGCGGCGGGCAGCGGATCGGCCCCGTGCATGGACGCCACCATGACCCCGTCGACGTGGCGCGCCAGCGCGAACCGTTCGATGCGGTCCCGGCTGGCGGGGGAGCGGGCCATCATCAGCACCAGCTGCTTGTCGGCCGCCTCCAGCTCCTGGCTCACCCCGCGCACCACTCCGGGGAAGAACTGGTCGTCGGAGAAGACCCGGCCCGGCTCCTCCGGCAGCACCAGCGCGAAGGAGTCCGTGCGCTGGGTGACCAGGCTGCGCGCCGCCTGGTTGGGGATGTAGCCGAGCTCCCGGATGGCCCGCAGCACCGCCTCCCGGCTGTCCTCGGCGACCGTCGTGGAGCCGTTGACGACCCGGGACACGGTCGCGCGCGAGACACCCGCGTGCCGCGCCACGTTCTCCAGGGTGGGCCGGGGCCGGTGCATCTGTGGCATCCCTCGCTGTTCACTGGGTTCGCTCGCCGGTGGTCGCACCAGCATGGATCAAGAAGGCGTGCGGAGAACACTCTTCGGCGCGGTTGGTCCCGCGTGGTGGTCCCGCGTGGGCGTCAGTCCGCCAGCACACGGGCGCGGCAGACCGAGGGCGTGCCCCACGCGGACCGCAGCGCACGGGCCCTGCGGATCCACAGCGAGAGGTCGAACTCGTCCGTGTAGCCGATCGCGCCGTGCAGTTGGAGCGCCGCGCGGGCCGCCGCGTATCCCGCCTCACCCGCCGCCACCTTGGCGGCGGCGACCTCCGCCCGTCTGCCGGGCGCGTCCGAGGCGAGTGCCACCGCCGCCCCGAACAGCAGCGGCCGGGCGAACTCCAGCCCGATGAGCACGTCCGCCAGCCGGTGCTTGACCGCCTGGAACGAGCCCACCGCCCGCCCGAACTGCCGTCGTCCCTTCGCGTACGCCACCGTCCGCTCCAGCAGGGCCAGTCCGGTGCCCAGGCAGAGCGCGGCCGTGGCGAACGCCGCCCAGTCCGCGGCCCGCTCGGCGGCCGAGGCCACCGCGGGGCCGCGCGCCAGCAGCTCCCCACCGGGCCGTGGCCGGGCCAGCCGCCGGGCCGGGTCGGACGAGCGCTGTACCGGGCCGTGCCCGGGGGCAAGCCACAACTCCTCGCCGGCCACGGTGAACACGGCGTCGGCGGCGTCCGCGTCCAGCGCGTACGGTCCGCCGTCGGCCGCCGCCAGGGTGACCAGGGCCCGCCCGGAGGCGATCCGCGGCAGCCAGCGCCGGGCGGCAGCGGCGGCCCGGGGGTGGTCCCCCTCGGCCAGCGCGGTCAGCAGGACGGCCACGGCGGCGGTCTCGGCCAGCGGTCCCGGCACCGCGTGCCGCCCCGACTCGACGTACGCCACGGCCAGTTCCACCGGCAGCGGCCCGACGCCGTCGTACGCCTCCGGGACGGCCAGCGCGGTCACCCCGAGCCCGCCGAGCCGCTCCCACAACGCCCGGCCCGGCCCGTGGTCCCCCCGCCCCCAGGCCCGGACGGCCCGCGCGGTACCGGCCCCGCCGAGCATCCGGTCCAGCGTCCGCCCGAACTCACCCTGGGCCCGGTCCAGTACGAAGTCCATCGCGTTCCTCTCTCCCACCTGTCCGGTCCGCCTCCTGGGCGGGGCAGTTGCCGGATCGATGCGCCCGCCGGACGTGCCCCGGCCCCGGGTGCGGGAAGGGGCGGTGCGGGGGAAACCACCGTCAGCGCCGGTCCCTCGGCAGGCCCAGCAGCCGCTCGGCGATCAGATCGCGCTGGATCTCGTTGGTGCCGGCGTAGATCGGGCCCGCCAGGGCGAAGGTGTAGCCGTCCGTCCAGGCGCCGCCCCCCGCGGCCTCCGGCGCGTCGTCGGCCAGCTCCGCGAACGGCCCGAGCAGGTCCAGGGCCGTTTCATGGAGGGCGATGTCCAGTTCGGACCAGAAGACCTTGTTGAGGCTGGACTCGGCCCCGGTGGCGGCGCCCGTGCCCCCCGGACCCGGCCGTGTCGCGCTCGCGTACGCGAACAGCTCGTACGCGCGGGCGCCGATCACCGCGTCGGCGACCCGGTCCCGCAGCGCGCCGTCCATGCCCGCGCCGTCCCCGCCGGACTCCGCCGACCGCTCCCGCCACAGCGCCACCAGCCGCCGAGCGGCGGCCGTGAAGCGCCCCGGGCTGCGCAGCGTCAGTCCGCGTTCGTCGCCCGCCGTGCTCATCGCCACCCGCCAGCCCTGCCCCGGCTCGCCGATGACGTCCTCGTCCGGTACGAACACCTCGTCGAGGAAGAGCTCGGCGAAGGCCGGTTTCCCGTCGAGGCGCCCGATCGGACGGACGGTCACGCCCGGGGCGTCGAGCGGGAACATCAGGTACGTCAGCCCGCGGTGCGGGGGTGCGCCCTCCTCGCGGTGGCTGCGGAAGAGCCCGAAGGCGCGGTCGGCGAAGGCCGCCCGGGACGACCAGGTCTTCTGGCCCGTCAGCAGCCAGCCGCCGTCCGCCCGGCGGGCCGTGGAGCGCAGCGAGGCCAGGTCCGAACCGGACTCCGGCTCGGACCACGCCTGTGCCCAGATCACCTCACCGCGCGCCATCGGCGGCAGGATCCGGGCCCGCTGCGCGGCGGTGCCGCGGGCGAGGAGGGTAGGGGCCAGCAGGCTGATCCCGTTCTGGCTCACCCGGCCCGGCGCGCCCGCCGCGTAGTACTCCTCCTCGAACAGCAGCCACTCCACCAGGGACGCGCCCCGGCCGCCGTACTCCTCGGGCCAGGTCACCGCCGACCACCGGCCCCCGGCGAGCGTCCGCTCCCAGGCGCGGTGGGCGGCGAAGCCCTCGGCGGTCTCCAGGGACGGCGGCGGGACGGCGGGGACATGGGCCGCGAGCCAGCGGCGGGCCTCATCCCGGAACGCCCGCTGCCGCTCGCTGAGTTCGAGGTCCACCCGTCCCGTCCTCCTCGCGCCCGCCGCGCTCACGACGTTCCCTAACAAGTGTTTGGTAGGTTACCGTGGCAGGGTGATGGACAACAAGGCGCCGTATGTCCCCGGCCACGGCCTGCTCACCGGTCGCACGGCCGTCATCACCGCCGCCGCGGGCTCCGGGATCGGCGGCGCGACCGCCCGCCGCTTCCTCGAGGAGGGCGCGCGGATCGTCATCGGCGACGCCCATGAGCGCAGGCTCGGGGAGACGGCCGCCGTCCTCGCCGACGAGTTCGGCGCGGACCGGGTCGCCGGGCTGGTCTGCGATGTGACCGACGAGGACCAGGTGGCGGCGCTCCACGACCTCGCCGAGGAGCGTCACGGGCGGCTGGACGCGGTCGTCAACAACGCCGGACTCGGCGGCACCGCCCTGCTGACCGAGATGACCGACGCCCAGTGGGACCGCGTCCTGGACGTCACACTGACCGGCACCTTCCGCTGCACCCGCGCCGCACTGCGCCGGATGCGGGCCGACGGCCACGGCGGTGTCGTCATCAACAACGCGTCGGTCGTCGGCTGGCGCGCCCAGGCCGGGCAGGCCCACTACGCGGCGGCCAAGGCGGGTGTCATGGCGCTCACCCGCTGTGCCGCCGTCGAGGCCGCCGGATACGGGGTGCGGGTGAACGCGGTCTCCCCGAGTCTGGCCATGCATCCGCACCTGGTGAAGGTGACCACCCCCGAGCTGCTCGCCGAACTGACCGAGCGCGAGGCGTTCGGCCGGTACGCCGAGCCCTGGGAGGTGGCCAACGTGATCGTCTTCCTGGCCAGCGGCTATTCGTCGTACATGACCGGGGAGACGGTGTCCGTCAGCAGCCAGCACGCATGAGGCGACAATGACCCCGTGCCGAACTCCAGCCAGAACCGCACCAGGACCAGCGAGAAGAAGACCACCGTGAGCCCCACCCCCGAACGACGCCGCGAACTGCTCACCACGGCGGCCGAGGTGTTCGCCGCCCAGGGGTACAACGCCACCACCGTCCGCAGGATCGCGGACGAGGCTGGGATGCTCGCGGGCAGCCTGTATTACCACTTCGACTCCAAGGAGTCGATGGTCGACGAGATCCTCTCCACCTTCCTCGACGAGCTGTGGGCCGGGTACGAGTCGGTGCTCGGCGCCGGGCTCGGTCCCAGGCAGACCATCGAGGCCCTCGTCACCGAGTCCTTCCGGGAGATCGACCGGCATCACGCCGCCGTCGCGATCTACCAGAAGGAGGCCCGCCATCTGGCCGCCCAGCCCCGCTTCGGCTATCTCACCGAGTCGCAGCGGAAGTTCGAGCGGGCCTGGCTGGGCACCCTGGAGCGCGGGGTGGCCGAGGGGGTCTTCCGCGCCGACGTCGACATCCGGCTGGCGTACCGCTTCCTGCGCGACACCGTGTGGGTCGCCGCGTCGTGGTACCGGCCGGGCGGACACCACAGCCCCGAGGAGATCGCCCGCCAGTACCTGTCGATGGTCCTGGACGGCATCACCCCGCGGGAATGACCATCAGCCGAAGGAGCGACAGCGGTCATGGCCGAGGCATACATCGTCGAAGCGGTACGCACCCCCGTCGGCAAGCGGAACGGCGGACTGGCGTCCGTCCACCCGGCGGACCTCGGCGCCCATGTGCTGCGGGCGCTGATGGAACGCTCGGGGGCCGACCCGGCCGCCGTCGAGGACGTCGTCTTCGGCTGCCTGGACACCGTCGGCCCGCAGGCCGGGGACATCGCGCGCACCTGCTGGCTGGCCGCCGGGCTGCCGGAGGAGGTGCCGGGGGTCACGGTGGACCGGCAGTGCGGCTCCTCCCAGCAGGCGATCCACTTCGCGGCGCAGGCGGTGCTCTCCGGCACCCAGGACCTGGTGGTCGCGGGCGGGGTGCAGAACATGTCGATGGTGCCGATCGCCTACGCCAGCCGCCAGGCGGCTGTCCCGCTCGGACTGACCGAGGGCCCCTTCGCGGGCTCCGAGGGCTGGCGGAAGCGGTACGGCGACCGGCCGGTCAACCAGTTCTACGGCGCCGAGCTGATCGCCGAGACATGGGGCATCACCCGTGAGGCGATGGAGGAATTCGCGCTGAGCTCGCACCAGCGGGCGGTCCGCGCCATGGACGAGGGCCGTTTCGCGCGCGAACTGGTGCCGTACGGGGAGGTCACCGCCGACGAGGGGCCGCGCCGGGACACCGGACTGGCGCGGATGGCCGCCCTCGAACCGGTCATGAAGGGCGGCCGGATCACCGCCGCGCTGTCCTCCCAGGTCTCCGACGGGGCCGCGGCGATGCTGATCGCCTCCGAACGGGCGGTGCGGGACCACGGGCTGACCCCGCGTGCCCGGATCCACCACCTCTCGGTACGCGGTGAGGACCCCGTCCGGATGCTGTCCGCGCCCATCCCCGCGACCGCGTACGCCCTGGCCAAGACCGGTCTGGCCATCTCCGACATCGACCTGGTGGAGATCAACGAGGCGTTCGCGCCCGTGGTGCTCGCCTGGCTGAAGGAGACCGGCGCCGATCCGGAGCGGGTCAACGTCAACGGTGGCGCCATCGCCCTGGGCCACCCCCTCGGCGCCACCGGCACCAAGCTGATGACCACCCTGCTGCACGAACTCGAGCGCACCGGCGGCCGGTACGGCCTCCAGACCATGTGCGAGGGCGGCGGCCAGGCCAACGTCACCATCCTCGAACGGCTCTGAATCCAGCTCTGCGTACGGCGCCGCATCCGGATCCGAGCCCGGCTCCCGACCCGGCCGCCGAGGTGGGCCACCGCCGGTTCGGACGCGTCCGCGTGGCGGGGCCCCACGGCCCCGCGCATGATGGCCGCATGGCGTGCGGATCGACCAGTCTCTGGAACGGCGAGGCCACCTGGTTCTGTTGTGGCAACGCCTGGGGCCCGTGTGCCGCTGCGGGCGGCGGGGCGTGTGGCACCTGCAAGTCCAGCAAGCTCCAGGCCGCCTGGCCCAATGCCTCCCAGGCGTGCTGGGACATCACCCGGCCGGACCTGTGCGGGGAGAAGCTGCCCCGGCGCGGGTGCGGGTCGGTGATGAAGGTGCGCCACCAGTGCTCCGGGGCGAGTGTGTGCGTCACGGTCAGCGACTGCGGTCCGCGCACCCGGAGCTTCTGTTCCGAGTCCAGTTGCTGTGACGGCACCTGCCGCACCAACCGGGTCATCGACCTCACCCCGGCCGCCTTCTCCGCGATCGGCAGTCTGAGCACCGGCACCCTGCCGGTGGTCATCTTCGAATGAGGCGGGCGGACATGAGCGCGTACCGGACCGGCGACCCCCTGGACCGCCGGCGGTTCCTCACCGCCGCCGCCCTCCGCGGCGCCACCGTGGTCGGCAGCGGTGTCATCGGGGCGACCGCCCTGGGTGCCCTGGACGCCGACGCGGCCTTCGCCGCGCCCCTGCGCTCCCTGGATCCCGCGGTCGCCGACGCCACGTTCGTGGAGGGGCGGATCACCGGGATCGACGGCGGGCTGCTGGCGGTCGCGGGATCGTGGGGCACCTACGCCCGGGTCCGGGTCACCGCCGCCACCAGCGTCTGGAAGGTGCGCGCCACCACCGCGGACGCCATCGCGACCGGCGACGGCCTCTACGCGCGCGGTGTCCCGATGCCCGACGGAACCCTCGCGGCCGACGCGGTGTGGGTCAACATCGTCCATCTGCACACCACCGTCCGCGGGATCGAGAAGACCCGGCTGCACCTGGCCCACGGCTCTCACGAGATCGTCGGACATGTGCTCGCGGACACCACCAGCGTCTCCTACTCCGGTGCCGCGCCCACCGCGGACCTCTCCCGGCTGCGCATCGGCCAGGACGCCCAGGTGCTCGGCGCCTGGCGGCCGTCCGACGACTCGGTGGAGCTGGTGCGGGTCTCGGTCGGGCCGGGCGCGGGGCACCACCGGTGAGTCCCGCCGTCACGGTGGCCGCGGATCTGGCCGCACCCCTGCTCGCCGTGGTGCTGGGCACGGCCGGTGCGGGCAAGCTCATCGGCCGCGGCGGTGTGCGGTTCGCCTCCCGCACCGCCCTGGCCCGGCTGCTGGGCGGTGGCGACCGGGCGGCCCGCGCGCTGCGCGGCCTCGGCGCCCTCGAACTCCTGCTGTGCGCGGCACTGCTGACGCTGCCGCCGTCGGTGGCCACGGGCGGCGCGGCCACCGCGCTCGGCGCCGGATTCCTGGGCTACCTCTGCTACGCCCGGCACTCGGCGCCCGGTTCGTCCTGCGGCTGTACGGCCGGGGACGACGGGCCGGTCGGAGGCCGCGCGGTCATCCGCGCCGCCGCGGTCCTGGCGGGCGGGGTGGCCGTCTCCCTCGCCCGGCACCCGTGGTGGATCGCGGTGCCGCGCCATCCCGCCGCCACCTCGGGCGCCGTGCTGGCCGCGCTGGCCGCAGCGGTGGTCCTCGCGCCGGACCGCTGGCGGCTGCCGTGGCGCAGGCTGCGGCTGCGGCTGACCGGGCATCCGCTCGACGGAACGCGCGCCGCCACCCGGGTCCCGGTGGCGGCCACCGTAGAGCTGCTGGAACGTTCACTGGCCTGGCAGAGCGCCGCGCCCCTGGTGCGCTCCGCGCTGCTGGACCACTGGGACGACGGCGGCTGGCGCATCCTGCAGTACTCCGGGGTGCACGGGGGTGGTGGTGGCGCCCGGCCGGTGGTGGTGCTCTTCGCGCTCGACGCGGCGGCCAGCCGGGACGGGGTGCGCGAACCAGCGGTACGGGTGAGCGTCCTGGACGCCGACACCGGTGAGGCCGTGGCGCTGACCGCTTGACGTTCCGCAGCCGGGCGGTTCCTCAGCTGGTGAGGCCGAAGATGAGGACGAGCAGCCCGTAGCACAGGGCGACCAGCGCGGCGCCCGCCACGTGGACCCGCAGGGTGCGCGCCCGGCCGGGCAGCAGCCAGAACGCCAGCGCCCGGTTCACCAGCGGCATCAGCAGCCAGGTCAGGATGGAGACGCTCAGGACGTTGCTGATGAACAGGGCGGCGTAGCCGGGCACACCGGCCTCGTCCAGACCGTACCCCGCCGTCAGATCGAGGATCATCACCGTCGGGTACAGGGCCAGCACCACGGACATGGCCTGTTTCCAGTTCGGGGGGACGCCCTGGTCGGCGCCCTCCCCGAAGCGGAACCAGCCGCTGAACGGTGAGCTGATCTTCCGTACGTCGTAGTGCGTGAAGTACTTCTCGCCCTCGTGCAGCAGTTTCTTGCGGGTGTCCGACCCGAGCCACTCGTCGAGGTGTTCACGGGTGTCGAAGCGGAAGACCACGACCCAGTGCTCCTGGATCCCCGGTACCGGGCGGAACAGCTCCGAGCCCATGAAGCCGGGGTACTTCTCCTGGGCCTTGAGCGTCTTCTCCTGCCACCGCAGGAAGGACTGTTCGCGCCCCGGGCGGATCTCGTGCGAGACGACCGCCGTGATGGCCTCGGGCTCGGCCGGGGGCGTGCCGCCGCTGAGCACCTCCTGGGTGGGCGGTGCCTCGAACAGCGGGCGTCCCTCGTCCAGCAGTTGCCGCCGGGCGTCCGACCGCAGCCAGGTGGTCAGCTGGTCGATCCGGGAGAACCGGAAGAC
Source organism: Streptomyces sp. NPDC045899 (assembly GCF_056431485.1). Classification (NCBI taxonomy): domain Bacteria; kingdom Bacillati; phylum Actinomycetota; class Actinomycetes; order Kitasatosporales; family Streptomycetaceae; genus Streptomyces; species Streptomyces sp. NPDC045899. Next base: position 34,126 of record NZ_JBWKKP010000033.1, on the reverse strand, counting down.
GACCACCCATTCGTTCTCCTGGCCGGACGCGGGCGGATACAGCTCGGTCCCCTCGAAGCCGTCGAAACCGCGCGCCGTCCGGTTGGTCTTCTCCTGCCAGCGCTTGTAGTCCTCGTCGCGTCCCGGGCGGACCTTCTGCGAGGTCACCACCGTTGCCCCGGCTCCGGCGGAGCCGTGGGTTGCACGGGCATCCATGCCGAGTAGTCTAGATCAAAAGGAATTTATGCGACAAACCGAGCGTTTCGCAGGGGGTTCCGACGCGGGCACGCAGAGCCGAGCGGAGGTCTGAGACATGGCGAAGCAGGAGTTCCTGGTCGAAGCGGTACGACTGGCCACCGAATCCGTGGAGAACGGCTGGGGCGGTCCGTTCGGTGCCGTGATCAGCCGCAACGGCGACATCGTCGCCCGGGGGCAGAACCGCGTACTGCTGACCGGCGATCCCACAGCCCACGCGGAGATGGAGACCATCCGCAAAGCGATCCAGGTGCTCAATCCCGAGGCGCCCACTATCGACGGGGAACACGTCGACGAGAGCACGCTGGAACTCGTACCGCGCCCCGAGGGGTCGCCCGACCCGGTTCCGGAGCGCGCCCGGATGCTCCAGGGCTGCTCGATCTACATCAGCGGCGCACCATGCCCGATGTGCATGAGCGCCATCTACTGGTCGCGGATCGACGCCGTCTACTTCAGCTGTGACCTGGCCGCCACGGCGAAGATCGGTTTCGATGACGCCTATCAGTACGAGGACTTCCAGAAGCCCATGGACCAGCGCAGGATCCTCATCGAGCAGATCCATCCCGAGCTCGGCGCCGAGGCGTACAAGGCATGGACGGACAAGGCCGACCGACACCCGTACTGAGGGGGGCCCGTGGGGCGCGCGCCGAGTGGCGCGCGTTTCCGCGCGCCCGGGTCCGGGCCCTCGGCACGGCTAGGGAAGTGGCGATGTCCGAGAATCCTTCCGGCCCTCCGGGGCGCGGGCACCGGGCCCGGTTCGAGCGGCTGCACCACGTGTTCCACCGCTCCCCGGCCGGCCGGGGATGGCGGCGGGGCAGTGAGTTCGAGCTGTTGCACCGGGCGTTGGGCTTCGCCGCGCTCGGCTTCCTCACGCTGGTGCCGCTGCTCATCGTGGTCGCCGCCGCCGACCCGGTGAACCGCCACGGCTTCGCCCAGTGGCTCGCCGAGGGGCTGGGGGTGTCCACCTCCTCGCGGGACGAGGTGAAGGAGCTGTTCGCCCCGCCGAAACGGGCGCTGGAGACCACCACGGCGTTCGGTCTGGCCACCCTGGCCATCTTCGGGCTGCGCTTCGGCGCGGCGGTGCAGACCGGTTACGAGAAGGTGTGGGAACTGCCCGCCGGGCGCTGGCACAACGTGTGGCGCCATCTGGTGTGGCTCGTGGTGCTGATCGGCTATCTGCTGCTCTCCTCCCATCTGGGGCCGGGTATCAGCCGGGTGCTGATCGCGGTGGTGGGCACCGTGCTGTTCTTCTGGTGGTCGCAACGGCTGCTGCTGGGCGGGCGGATCAGCTGGGGTGCGCTGCTGCCCGGCGCGTTGGCGACCGGTGTCGGACTGGCCGGACTGCGGGTCTTCTCCCAACTGGTCTTCTCCCCGCTGATCGCCTCCAGCGCGGTCTCCTACGGTCCCGTCGGCACCGTTCTGGTCGTCCAGTCCTGGCTGGTGGGCGTCGGTTATGTGGTGTTCGGCGGAGCGCTGCTGGGCCGGGTGATGCACGAGGAGTACCTGCGGCTGGTCGCCTGGCGCCGCCGCCGACGCACCGGTGGCGCCCCCGAACCGTGACTCCCCAGCGTCCCCGGCGGCGCTGACCGGCCGCGCGTCTTCCCCGTCCGGAGCCGGAACGAAACCGCGTTCACTCGTTCGCCCCCGGCAAGCACCGAAACGACGCGCCGGTGATGCGGCTCCACGGGCCGTGGTCAGCATGGTGCACAGGGACACCGCGGACAACGCGTCCGCGGCGCCATGCCGTCGACGCAGATGGAGGACGCCGGGAATGAAAGAGCACGACAACGAGCACGTGCCCGTGCTGATCGTGGGGGGATCGCTCGTCGGTCTGTCCGCATCGGTCTTTCTCGGCCGCCTCGGCGTGGAGCACCTGCTGGTCGAGCGCCACGCGGCCACCTCGGCCCATCCCCGCGGCCGCGGGAACAACATGCGGACGATGGAGCTGTACCGCACCGCGGGTCTGGAGCCCGACATCCGGCGGGCGGCGGCGGTCCTGTCCAAGAACGACGGCATCCTCCAGGCGGACGTCCTCGCGGGCGGCACCTGGCGATGGATCTACCCGCGGATCACCGGCAGACCCCCGGAGGCCGAGAAGAGCTCGACCTTCCGGTGCGCGTGCAGCCAGAACGACCTGGAGCCGGTCCTCCTGGAGCACGCCCGCCGACTGGGCGGCGATGTGCGCTTCGGCACCGAGCTGGTCTCCTTCACCCAGGACGACCGCGCGGTGCACGCCGTGCTGCGCTCCCGGGACTCCGGCGAGACGTACACGGTGCACACCGACTACCTGCTGGCCGCCGACGGCCCCCGGAGCCCCGCGCGCGAGCGCCTCGGTATCGGGCACACCGGACGCGGGGACCTCTTCCACAACATCAGCGTCACCTTCCGCAGCAAGGGGCTCCGTGACGCGGCGGGCGACCAGCCGTTCGTGGTGTGTTATCTCACCAACCCCGACGGTGAGGGAGTGCTGCTGCCCGTCGACAACAAGGAGCAGTGGGTGTTCCACATGCCCTGGACACCCGAGAGCGGCGAGACCATCGAGGACTTCACGGACAGCCGGTGCGTGGCGCACATCCGGGCCGGTGCCGGAGTCCCCGACCTGGATGTGGAGATCACCGGTCGGGCGCCCTGGCACGCGGCGGACCGGGTGGCCAACGGCTACCGCACCGGACGGGTCTTCCTCATGGGCGACGCCGTGCACGAGATGCCGCCCACGGGCGCGTTCGGCTCCAACACCGGGATCCAGGACGCGCACAACCTGGCCTGGAAGGTGGCGGGGGTGCTGCGCGGCTGGGCGGCCCCCGGACTGCTGGACACCTACGAGGTGGAACGCCGTCCGGTGGCACGGGCCACCAGTGAGCGGGCCACGCTCCAGGCGGCCCTGGAACAGCACCCCGGTTACAACCCCGCCCAGGCGGCGAAGACCGGCACCGACCTGGTCACCACCGCGCTGTGCTACCGCTACCACTCCACCGCGGTGTACGGCGGGGACCCGGACGCGCCCGTCGTGCCCGACACCTTCGAGCTGCGGGGTGACCCCGGCACCCGCGCCCCCCACATGTGGCTCACACGTGACGGCGCCGAGGTGTCCACCATCGACCTCTACGAGCGTTCCTTCGTCCTGCTCTGCGGACAGGCCGGAGCGCAGTGGCGGGCCGTCGCCCGCACGGTGGCGGAGAAGCTCGACGTCCCGCTGGACGCCTACCTGGTGGGCACCTCCGCCGACGCCGACCTCCAGGTCCGGGGCGGCGCGGACTGGGCGGAGACCCATGGCACCGCCGAGGAGGGCGCGGTGCTGGTGCGGCCCGACGGCTTCGTGGCCTGGCGGACGCGGACCATGCCGCCGAACGCGGAACAGGAGCTGGCGGACGTGCTCCTGGAGGTCCTCGGGCGCGGCTCGGGCCGCTGACCCCCGCCCGGTACCGCTTCCGTTCGCCCCGCCACAGAACCGAGGAGTCCGATGACACCGCTCAACACGTCCGGCACCGTGGTCGCCGACGACACCGTCCCGGCCGGCCCCGCGGGCACCGCGCCGGGTGATGACGCCCGGCGGTCCCGGGTGGATGTCCACCACCACTACACCGCACCGGAATGGCTCGACTGGGCCGAGCGCGAGGACGTGGTCCGGCGTGACAAGCTGCCCTGGTGGACACGGTGGGATCTCGACAGCGCGCTCACCCTGATGGACCGGGCGGGCATCCACACCAGTGTGCTCACCGTCGCCATGCTGGGACGGCTGCGCGAACCCGCGCTGCGCAAGGAGAGCGCCCGGGTCGCGCTGCGGTCCGCGGGCGACCTCGCCGCCGCCCACCCCGAGCGCTTCGCCTTCTTCGCACCGGTCTTCCTGGACAACATGGAGCTGTCCCGCTGGTCGGTGGCGTACGGCATGGACGAGCTCGGGGCGGTCGGGGTGAGCACCCGCACCAGTGTGCGCGGAACCTTCCTCGGTGATCCGTCCCATGACGCGCTGCTGGCGGAACTCGACGAGCGCTCCGCCGTCATCAGCACCCATCCCATGGAGGTGCCCGGCGACGAGGCCGGACTGCCGGGGGTGCCGCCGTTCCTGTGCGACTTCCTGATGGACACCACACGTGCCGCCATCAGCCTCATCGTCAACGGGACGCTGGACCGCTACCCGAACCTCAGCTTCATCCTGCCGCACGGCGGTGGTTTCCTGCCGTACCTCGCGAGCCGTCTGGAGACCTTCGGCGACCAGCTCACCCCGAAGGTCGACGGCTCCCGGGTGCGCGACTACCTGCACCGCTTCTACTACGACACCGCGGGGCCCATGTCCCCTTCCTCGACGCCGAGTCTGCTGACCGCCGTGGATCCCTCCCGGATCCTCTACGGAAGCGACTGGCCCCCGACCCCGGCCCGGGTCGTCACGGAGGTGACGGCCCCCGCCCTCGACGACGACCCGGCGCTCGACGCGTACCAGCGGCGCGGGATCAACAGGGACAACGCCTGCCGTCTGCTGCCCGCGCTGTCGCGGGCGACGGCGCGAGCGTGATCCCTGGCCCCGCGCCGGACCGGTGGCCGGTCTCCTTGTCACGCCCCGGTGGTGGAGCCGGGGCGGACGATCATCAGTACGGTGACCACGGCCCACAGCAGATTGAACATCCCGGTGTACATCGCGAGTCGGGCCGTGGCCCGCCGGTCCGTCACACCGTCCCCCGGCCCTTCCCCGTCCGTGGTGTCCAGCCCGGCCAGGAGCGCGTCCTGGCGGGGCAGCACCAGCCCGGCGAGCACCGTCGCGGCGAACCCGGTGAGCACGATGGACACGATCAGCCAGGTGTCACCCAGGACACCCAGGCTGTCGGCGGTGGCCAGTCCGAAGACCGGCACCACGACCCCCACGGCCGCGTAGACCCGGCACACCCGGTGCAGGGTGCGCAGGACGGCGGTGGCCCGGATGTCGCCGGGCGCGGCCAGGGCGGTGCGGGCGGCGGCGGGGAACATACTGGCCGCCACGGTCACCGGTCCGATCGCGATGATCGCGGCCAGCACATGGATGGTGAGCAGGAATTTCGTCACGGCGGCAGCGCTTCCTTCAGCGGGCGGGGACATCGGGCGGGTGAGGGACGGACGGCCCCGGACGGGGCGCCGACGCCGACGTTAGCCGCGCTCCGCGATCATGAGCAGTGGCTTGATTGCCATGCTTCAACGGATTCTCGCCAGCTCCGGGATCCGTCCGCCACCCGGTCCGCACCGGCCGGGAAACGTGATCGCGTCCGGCCCCGGAACCCTGGCATGCTGGCGGTGTGAACGGACCGGAGATCCACCTCAGCATCGACCCCGGACTGCGGCTCTTCGCCACTCCCGAACGGCGCCGCGGACCGATCGCCCTCGTCACCGACGGAGCCTCCACCCTGGGGCATGTGGTCGAGTCGGTCGGGGTCCCGCTCACCGAGGTCGGCGCGCTGCTCGTGGACGGCCGGGAGACCCCGGTCTCGCATGTGCCGCGCGCGGGGGAGAGCGTCGAGGTGCGCCCGGTGGCCCGGCCCCAGGCGGTACCGGGCGCGCCCTTGCGCTTCCTGCTCGATGTGCACCTGGGCACCCTCGCGCGGCGGCTGCGGCTGCTGGGCGTGGACGCCGCCTACGAGAGCGAGGACATCGGGGACCCGGCGCTCGCCGCGCTCTCCGCGGCCCAGCGCCGGGTGATGCTCTCCCGCGACCGGGGCCTGCTGCGCCGACGCGAACTGTGGGCCGGGGCGTACGTCTACAGCGACCGCCCCGAGGAGCAACTGCGCGATGTGCTCGGCCGGTTCGGCCCGCGCCTGGCGCCGTGGACCCGCTGCACCGCGTGCAACGGACCGCTGGAGGACGCCGACAAGGAGACGGTCCGGGAACAGCTGGAGCACGGCACCCGGCGCACCTACGACGTCTTCGCCCGCTGCACCGCCTGTGAGCGGGTCTACTGGCGTGGTGCCCACCACTCCCGTCTGGAGGCCATCGTCGCGGGCGCGGTCGAGGAGTTCGGCGGCGCGGCACCCGCGCTCTCCGAGGCGCCCGCCCCCTGATGGCCACCGCTGCCACCGCCCCCGGCCCCGGGCCGGGGGCGCCACCCCCGCCTCCCGAGGTGCGCGGCCCCCTCGAGACCCATGTCACCGTGGACTGCCCGGTGTCCGCCACCGACCGGCTGGCGGCCTGGGCCGCCGCGCGCGGATTCGGATTCACCCACATCGTGCTCGCCCGTGGCCGTACGCCCTCCCAGCCCATGCTGAACCTCCGTGGTGACGGCCCGGCCACGCGCTGGCGGGACACCGCGGAGCGGGTGGCGGCCGAGCTGGCGGCCGACGGCTTCCGCCCGGTGCGCGTCAAGACCGAGGCCGCGCCGTGGGCCGCGGGCGTACCCCAGGACGACACCGCCGCCGTGGCCCACGGCCCCGGCCGCTACTTCGAACACCACATCAAACTGCTGCTCCCGGCGGAGTGGGACCGGACCCCGCTGGACCGCCTCGCCGTTCCGCACGGCGCCCATGTCTCCTGGAACGCCCGCCGGTTCCGTGACGACGGACGGCAGGAGCGCTTCCTCACCCAGCGCTGCCACGGCGTCGGCCGCGCCACCGCCGAGCGGCGGCTGTCGGCCCTGCTCGGCGCGGTGCACCGCGCCGGGCTCCCACCGCTGGAGGTGGAGCGGGAGTTCGTCCTGCACGACAGCGACCTCACCCTGGACGACGGCTGGATCACCGAGGAGCGCACCCCATGACACCGCCGCCGGAACACGAACCCTCCTGGGACGCGATGTGGCGGAGCGACACTCCCGACATCCCCCACACCCCGCTGGACGACGGTGAGCGCCGACGCCACCGGCTGCCGCGCACCCTGCTGCCGGCGCCGGAGGGACTGCACAGCACGGCCGTCTTCGACCCCGCACTGAAGGAGTTCGCCCGCGCCTTCCGGGCGGGCGAACCGCGGTTCGCCGACGAGGAGTCGGCGCGCGCCTGGCACCGTGCCCGGCGTACGGTGCTGGACACCGTGCTCGCCGCGATCGCCGACGGCCCCTGGGCGGACCATCTGATGCTGCGCGGCAGCGTGTTGCTGGCCACCTGGTTCGGGAGCGCCGCCCGAGAGCCGGGTGACCTGGACTTCGTCGTCGTCCCCCGGGAGTGGGAGCTGACCGGCCCCCGCACGGCCGACCTCTTCGACGGTATCGCCCATGACGCGGCGACCGCCGCCCGCGCCGGTGGCGCGGTGCGGATCGACGCCGGGGGCCGGGTGACCGAGGACATCTGGACCTATGAGCGGGTGCCCGGCCGCCGCATGCTGCTGCCGTGGACGGCGCCGGGGACGGCGGGCGGCACCGTCCAGCTCGACCTCGTGTTCAACGAACCGCTTCCGGCCCCGCCCGTACGCACCGCACTGCGCCCGCTCGGTGACGGCCCCGGCTGCCGCCTCCTGGCCGCCACCCCGGAGCTGTCCCTGGCCTGGAAACTGCTGTGGCTGGTCACCGACTTCCATCCGCAGGGCAAGGACCTCTACGACGCGGTGCTGCTGGCCGAGCACACCCCGCCTTCGTACGGGCTGGTGCGGGACACCTTCGTCCGCACCGGTGTGGACGGGCTGCGGCCCGCCGGTTCCTGGTGGACCGACACACTGCGGGTGGAGGACGGCTGGCCGCACTTCACCACCGAGTACCCATGGGTGGCGGACACCCCGGACACGTATGTGGCGCGGCTGACCCGGGCGCTCGGCTCCCTCCTCGCCGAAGCCGAACCACCCGGTGAGACCCGCTATGAACGATGGGCACGCTGGCTGGAGCCCGTGGTGGAGACCGCCCGCGCGTCCTCCGCACCGCTCGCCGACCGGATCGGCCACCTGTCGGGAGGGGGCTGGGAGGGGCTGCTGGCCATGGCCGTCGTCGCGCGGGAACTCGCGGGGCGCGAGGCGATGGGGATCGAGGACGCCCTGCGCGCGGTGGCCGACCAGTACGATCGCCGGCGGATATGGCGGGACGACGCCACGTGGTGGGCCGCCGCGCTGGATGAACTGCGCTGACCGCACCCGGGGTCCCCGCGCGCACATGCGCCCGGCCGGGGCCGTACGTAGGCTGGTGGCATGCCCGAGCTGCCCGATGTCGAGGGGTTCCGGCGCACCCTGGCCTCCTGCGCCCGGGGTCGCCGCGTCGAACGTGTCGAGGTGGCCGACCCGGGTGTGCTGCACGGGGTGACCCCGGGGCGGCTGCGGCGCGAGCTGGAGGGCCGCCGCTTCACCGCGCCCCGGCGGCACGGCAAATGGCTGATCGCTCCCACCGACGGCCCGACGCTGCTCCTCCACTTCGGCATGACCGGACGCCTCGTCTGCGCGGACGGCGGCACGCCGCCCGGACGGTTCGAGCGGGTGGCCCTCACCCTCGACGACGGCCACCGGCTCGGTTACGAGGACCAGCGCAAGCTGCGCGGCCTCTGGCTCGCCGCCACCGAGGCCGCCGTCGACCGGGTGCTCGGTCCCCAGGGACCCGACGCCCTCACCCTGGACCGGGCCGGCCTCGACGCCCGGCTGGCGGACCGGCGCGGCAGCGTCAAGGCCACCCTGATCGACCAGTCCGTGGTCGCCGGGCTCGGCAATCTGCTCGGTGACGAGATCCTGTGGCGGGCCCGGATCCACCCCCGGCACCGCGCGGGCACACTGGACCCGGACGAGCGCCGAAGGCTCCACACCGCGATGCGCCAGGTGCTGCGCACCTCCGTACGGGCGGGGCGGGTGCCCGACCGGTCCGGCTGGCTCACCGGCCACCGCGACGACCCCGATCCGCACTGCCCGCGCTGCGACCGTCCGCTGCGCCGCGGCCGGATCGCGGGCCGTACCAGCGCCTGGTGCCCGCACTGCCAGCCGGACGGCGGCTGACCCCGGCCGCGCGCGATGCGCTGCCCGGCGCTGGTCAGCTCCGCCAGGCCGTGTAGGACATCACCGCACCGGCCTTGAGCCGGAAGTCGGGTTCGGCCCGGGTGGCGGTCAGTTCGAGGTCCAGCAGCCGTCCGTCGTCCGGGTCCAGGATGACCAGATACCGGCTGCCATTGCTCCCGGACATCCGGAACCCCTGTCCCTCCCGTCCGAGCCGGTCGGTGACCCGGCCCGCCGGGCGCATCCCCTCCGTCCGCGAGAGCAGGGTGGCGATGTCCGCGATCTGGCGGGGCCCCGGTGTCCACACCGTCTGGAACGACTCCACGGCCGAGAGCAGGGACACCGGGTCCCTCTCCGCGCCGGGCAGCCACGCGGCGAGGTACTCGCGCAGTGCGGCCACTCCGGCCGGAGGGGCCTCGAAGTACTCCAGGTTGGCTCCGTGGGTGCCCTTCGGATAGTGCTCCCGGTTCACCACCTTGCCGTCGTGGACGGTACGCGGGGGGTCACCGCCGTCGATGACCGGACGGCCCGGGTAGCGCGGATCGGTGGCCACCTCGAGCAGGTCGCCGCTGCCGTCCGCGTTCCAGGTGGTCAGCGACTCCACGGGTGAGGTCACCGGGGGCCGCGCGCCCTTGCCCGACTCCATCCCCATCGACCAGGTCTGCACATGGCTGCCCCGCACACTCCTGCCCGGGGCGGCCTCGGCCGCCGCGCGCGCCCGCCGGGCGATCTCCGCCAGCGGTACGTCGGCGCGGGAGGCGTGCGCCACCAGGGGGCGTGGCACGGCCACCGCGGGGGTGGAGCCACCGCCGGAGACGGTCAGCGCGAGGGCGAGGACGGTGGCCGCCGCCAGGCCCTCGACGGCGAGCAGCCTGCGGCGGACGGTCCGGCGCCGCCGCTGGAGGTGCAGCCGCCGCAGGAGCAGTTCGGCGCGGGCGTCCAGCGGGCGGTCCCGCCAGGGTCCGGTCCGGGCGGACACGGGATCGGCGTCGCGCAGGAGTTCCAGTTCATCGGTCATGGCCGTCCGTCCTTGTCGCTCGCCGTGTTGCCCGTCGTCCCGCTCACGCACCCCAGTGCGACCGAATCCCTGCGCTGCAGCCGGTCGATCTCCGTCCGCAGCCGCCGCCGCGCCCGGTGCAGCCGCATCGCCGCCGCCGACCGGCCGCAGCCCAGCACGGTGCTCACCTCGTCGACGGAGAGCTCCTCCCAGGCGGTCAGCCGCAGCACCTCCTGATCGGTCTCGCCCAGCCGGTCCAGCGCCTCCAGCACCCAGGAGCCGGGCCGTTCCGCGTCGGGACTGGGCACCGTGCGCTGGTCCCGGGTCAACTCGTGGTGGCCCAGCCGGGCCAGCAGCCTGCGGTAGCGGCCCCGGCCGCGCACGGTGTTGGCCAGACAGTGCCGGGCCACGCCGTACAGCCAGGGCAGGGGCGGGTCGGGCAGTTCGGCGCGACGTCTCCAGGCCACCGCGAAGACTTCGGCGACCACTTCCTCGACATCCGCCGTCTGTTCGTCCAGACGGCGCGCGACGAAGCGGCTGACCGCCCAGTAGTGCTCGCGATAGGCGGCGTCGAAGACGTCGTCGGTGCTCATGATCGGTTGGTGTCCGGCATAGCCCCGATCATCACACCTTCGGAAAAGAAAATTTCCAGCGGCTCCTCCGTGACGATCCGAACGGTGCCGGACACCTACCGGGCATGAGTCACAACACTGTTGTCGCGGCAGCGCCGGAGGCCCTCCCGGCGCGCCGCACCCGGCCCGGGTCCGCGGTCGTCCGGTGGCTGACCACCACCGACCACAAGACGATCGGCACCCTGTACCTCGTCACCGCCTTCAGCTTCTTCTGCATCGGCGGGGTGATGGCGCTCTTCATGCGCGCCGAGCTGGCCCGCCCCGGTCTGCAGATCATGTCGAACGAGCAGTTCAACCAGGCGTTCACCATGCATGGCACGATCATGCTGCTGATGTTCGCCACCCCGCTGTTCGCGGGCTTCGCCAACTGGATCATGCCGCTGCAGATCGGTGCGCCCGATGTGGCGTTCCCGCGGCTGAACATGTTCGCGTACTGGCTGTACCTCTTCGGCTCGCTGATCGCGGTGGGCGGTTTCCTCACCCCGCAGGGCGCGGCCGACTTCGGCTGGTTCGCCTATGCGCCGCTCTCCGACGCGGTCCGGTCGCCGGGTGTGGGCGCGGATATGTGGATCATGGGTCTGGCCCTCTCCGGCTTCGGCACGATCCTCGGTGCGGTCAACTTCATCACCACGATCATCTGCATGCGCGCTCCGGGCATGACGATGTTCCGGATGCCGATCTTCGTCTGGAACGTCCTGCTCACCGGTGTCCTGGTACTGCTGGCCTTCCCGGTGCTGGCCGCCGCGCTGTTCGCCCTGGAAGTGGACCGCAAGTTCGGGGCGCACATCTTCGACGCGGCCAACGGTGGCGCGCTGCTCTGGCAGCACCTCTTCTGGTTCTTCGGCCATCCCGAGGTGTACATCATCGCGCTGCCCTTCTTCGGGATCGTCTCGGAGGTCATTCCGGTCTTCTCCCGCAAGCCGATGTTCGGCTACATCTCGCTGATCGCCGCGACGATCTCGATCGCCGGTCTGTCGGTGACGGTCTGGGCACACCACATGTATGTGACCGGCGGCGTACTCCTGCCGTTCTTCTCCTTCATGACCCTGCTGATCGCGGTCCCGACCGGAATCAAGTTCTTCAACTGGATCGGCACCATGTGGAAGGGCTCACTGAGCTTCGAGACCCCGATGCTCTGGGCGATCGGCTTCCTGATCACCTTTGTCTTCGGCGGGCTGACCGGTGTCATCCTGGCCTCGGCCCCCCTGGACTTCCACGTCTCGGACTCGTACTTCGTGGTGGCCCACTTCCACTACGTGGTCTTCGGCACCGTGGTGTTCGCGATGTTCGCCGGCTTCCACTTCTGGTGGCCCAAGTTCACCGGCAAGATGCTGGACGAGCGACTCGGCAAGATCACCTTCTGGACGCTCTTCCTCGGCTTCCACGGCACCTTCCTCGTCCAGCACTGGCTGGGCACCGAGGGGATGCTCCGCAGGGTCCCCGACTACCTGGCGGTGGAGGGCTTCACCACCCTCAACACGCTGTCCACCATCTTCTCCTTCGTGCTGGGCCTGTCGATCCTGCCGTTCTTCTACAACATCTGGAAGACCGCCAAGTACGGCGAGAAGGTCGAGACCGACGACCCGTGGGGCTACGGCCGTTCCCTGGAGTGGGCCACCTCCTGCCCGCCGCCGCGCCACAACTTCACGGAGCTGCCGAAGATCCGTTCCGAATCGCCCGCCTTCGACCTCCACCACCCCGATCTGCGCACCGACGCCGAGCGGAAGGAGACCGTGGCGTGAACGCGGCCGGAGCCACCGGGGCCGGGGACGTCGCCGCCGGTATCAACCGTATCGAGGGCTATCTGCTGCTCCACCGGGAACAGGACATCGCCCGGGAGCGGGCCCGTCGCTTCACCGGGCGGCTGGACTGGCTGACCTCCGCCCAGCGGGCGGAGGTCGAACGCCTCTACGTCCAGGAACAGTTGACCGCCACCGAGCGGAACCTGCGCCAGGTGGCGCGGCGCTGCGAGGAGCTCCGGGGCGAGTACCAGGAGACCTATCGCGCGCTGCGCCGCCGGCTGCTGGTGGCCTGTCTACTGGGCGGCGGGGCGGCCCTGCTTCTCGTCCTGGCCGTCACCGCCCCCGCCCTCGCGGCGAGGTAGGCCCGTGAGCCCCGGCAGCGGGGTCGGTGGCACCTCCACCGACCCCGCGCCGGGGCCGGGGCCGGTGTCGAACCCCGAGGCCGGGGTGGAGCGCAGCACCTCCTCGGAGTAGGCACGCCACAGCGAGGACACCCGGCCGGTGCCGGTGTCCGCGAGCCTGACCGGCTTACGCGTCTTCGCGTTCTCGCCGAACAGGGCCATCGAGGTGACCAGCTCCGGGGTGTAGCCGATGAACCAGGACGCCTTCTTGTCGTCGGAGACCCCGGCCTTGCCCGCGGCGGGCCGCCGGAGCGCGCGTGCCGCGGTCGCCCCGTCGTCCTCGAGCAGACTGCTGGTGATCGCGTCGGCCGTGGTCCGGTCGACGGCCCGGCCGCCCACCGCGTCCGGCAGGTCCACCTTCTCGTCACCGCGTTCGGCCGACATCACCAGCGACGGGGTGACCCGCTTGCCGTGCCGGTCGAACGAGGCGTAGACCCCGGCCATCCGCAGCGGACTGGCGCCCATCAGCCCCAGCCGCACCGACTCCCGGGACCGGAACCCCTCGCCCTCGGTGTCCATACCGAGGGCCTTGGCGGTGCGGCGCACCGTGGCCGGGGCACCGGGTGCGGTGGCGGCGCGCCGTTTCTCCTCCAGCGCCGCGGCGAGGGTGACCGGCTCGAACACCGGACCCGCCTGGTAGTCGCCGCGGGTGGCGTTGTTGAGGTAGTGCTCGGTGTAGTCACGGCCGCCGTAGAGCGCCAGGACCCGGCCGTTCCTCGAGTCCAGCGAAACCGCCCCGCCCTGGGTGTTCTCGGTGTCCGCACCCGGCTTCCCCCCGGCACCGGACGGCTTCAGCGCCCGTGCCATGGACCGCTCCAGCGCCCGCTGCATGGCCCGGTCGACGCTGAGCGTGATCGTCCAGCCTCCGGCGGCGAGTTCCTGCTCGCTGACGCCCGAGGCGATCAGCTCGTTGCGGGCCGCGTCGACCAGGTATCCGGCCTGGCCGCCGAGGCCCGCGGCGGGCTTCGGCGCGACCGGTACGGGGAAGTGCATCCGCTGCCGCTCCGCCCGGTCCAGCCAGCCCATCTCGACCATGTTGTTCAGCACGTAGTTCCAGCGCTGCCGGACCATCCGCTTGCCCTTGGCGCTCGCCACCGCCCAGTCGTACTGACTGGGGGCCTGCACCAGGGCCGCCAGGTAGGCGCCCTCCTCGACCGTGAGGCCGCCGACCTCCTTGCCGTAGTAGGCGCGGGCCGCGGCCTGGATGCCGTAGGCGACCCGGCCGAAGTAGCTGGTGTTGAGATACCCGGCGAGGATGTCGTCCTTGGAGTTGCGCTGGTCGACCTTGAGCGAGATCACCAGCTCCTTGATCTTGCGGGTGACCGTCTGCTCCTGGCTCAGGTAGTAGTTCTTGACGTACTGCTGGGTGATGGTCGAACCGCCCTGGGTGCCCTTCCCGGACACGGTGTTGACCATGCCGCGCAGCACACCCATCGGATCGACCCCCGAGTCCTGGTAGAAGGACTTGTTCTCGGCCGCGACGAAGGCGCGCTGCACCTCTTTGGGCACCCGGCTGATGGGGACCATCTCCCGGTTGATCTCACCGGTGCGGGCCAGCACCGTGCCGTCGCTGAACTTGTAGACATTGCTCTGCGCCTTCGCCTGGGCATTGGCCCGGGGGATGTCGATGGCGTAGTAGAGCACGGTGAACGCGCCGATGGACAGCACCAGCAGAGCGGCGACGTAGGCCAGTACCTTCCGCCAGGTGAAGAAGCGCCGTATCCCGGTCCGCCGCGCCGGGTGCTTGCGCTTGCGCCGTCTCGAGCGCCCGGTGTCGTCCGTCCGCGTCCCCTCACACACCTCCGCCTGTTCCGGCGAGCGCCGTGCGCGTAGAGCCGTCCGCGGACCTGTCATGGGCGAGCACCTCCGTCGATCCCGCCGTACGGGGTGCGCGGCGGGCCGCCGTCATCCTCCGGAGGGAAGATCTTCGGATCCGCACCACGGCGTCTCGGCCCGGGATCGGCCGTCCCTCGACTGCCGCTCGATCGTGTATCAGCCGTGTATCGCCCCGCGCGCCGGGCCCTCGGGCAGCCGGAGCGTGGCCACCGCGCCGCCGTCCGGCGCGTTGCCGAACTCCAGCGCCGCGCCGATCACCCGGGCCTGGCCGGCCGCGATGGTCAGCCCCAGACCGTGGCCGCGGCCGCGTTCGCGGACACCGGTGCGGAACCGCTGTGGCCCGTTCTCCAGCAGATCGTCCGGATAGCCGGAGCCGTGATCCCGGACGGTCACCGTCCGGCCGTCCGCAAACACCGTCACCTCCACCGGCTCCTTGCCGTGCCGATGCGCGTTGACCACGAGGTTGGCCACGATGCGCTCCAGCCGGCGGGGGTCGGTGCACACCCGCGTACCGTCCTCGGGGCCGGTGCCGGTGTCCGGGGCGCGCAACCGGGCGGCCAGCCCGGTACGGGCGATCACCTCCGCCAGGACGGGCCGCAGCGGACAGGGCGACAGATCGGGCTCCTCCGCCCCCGCGTCCAGCCGTGAGATCTCCAACAGGTCCTCGACCAGCGTGCTCAGCACCCGCACCCGGTCCTGTACGTATCCCGCGGCCTCGCCCGGCGGCAGCAGTTCGGCGGCGGTCACCAGGCCCATCAGCGGGGTGCGCAGCTCATGTGCCACATCGGCGGTGAACCGCTGCTCCCCGCGCAGCCGTTCCTGGAGCGCGGCCGCCATCGAGTCCACGGCCCCGGAGATCTCGGCGATCTCGTCATGGGGCCGCGGACCGGCGGAGATCCGGGCGTCCAGATCACCGGCGGCGATCCGGCGCGCGGTGGCCGCCGCGGTCCGCAGCCGGCGGCTCATCCGCTCGGCGGTCACCACCCCCAGCGGCAGTACCACGGCGGTGGTCACCAGACCAGCCAGGATGATGTTGGTGTCCAGCGCCCCGATGTCCCGCATCGGGGTGTTCATATCGACGTGCACGGAGAGCACATGGCCGTCCGGGGCGGGCCGGGCCGCCCACATCGCGGGCCCGTCGGCCCCCGTGGTGAACTCGGTGCCCTGGTGACCCCGCCGGACCAGCCGCCGCAGACCATCGGGCACTCCCGGCGCGTCCATCACCGCGCCGGAACCCTGGACCCCGCCGGTGCGGGCGTAGATGAGCGCGGCCCGGTCCAGGGTGGTCCGGGCGGTGTCACGGGCCTGGGACAGCTCCCGGTCCCGTGAGGCGTGGTGCACCAGTACCCCGACCGCCGCCGCGACGGCACAGGTGGCCGCCGCCACCAGCGCCGTGATACGCCATCGCAGAGCCATGGTCAGCGCCGCAGCTTGTAGCCGAAGCCACGGACGGTTTCGATCCGCTCGGCGCCTATCTTCGCCCGCAGCCGCTGCACATGGAGGTCCACCACCCGGGTGTCGCCCTGCCACGCGTGGTCCCAGACCCGGCTGAGCAGGGTGCGGCGCTCCAGGACGACCCCCGGTGAACCGGCGAACTCCAGCAGCATCCGCAGCTCGGTGGGGGTCAGCGCGAGCGGCTCGCCCTCCCGGCGCACCTCCATACCGAGGGTGTCGATGGTCAGATCGCCGAAGACGAGGGTGTCCGGGTCGCCCCCGGGCTCCGCGCCGTCCGCCCGGGCCGGTGTTCCGGAGCGGAGGACCGGCGCGAACGAGGCACGGCGCAGCAGTGAACGGATGCGGGCCACCAGGACCGCGCTCTCGCACGGTTTGACCACATAGTCGTCGGCGCCCGCCTCCAGACCGGAGACGACGTCCAGCGAATCGCCCCGCGCGGACATCATCAGGATCGGGGCGAGGCTGAACTCGCGGACTCTGCGGCACAGTCCGATGCCGTCCAGTTCGGGCAGCATGACGTCCAGGAGCAGCAGATCGGGCCGTGCCTCGCGGAACACCTCGAGACCGGTGAGGCCGTCGCCCGCGGTGTGCACGGTGAAGCCGTACCGCTCCAGCGCCATCCGCACCGTGTTGCGGATGACCTCGTCGTCCTCGACGAGCAGGATGCGCGCCTCGGACGCGGCCCCGGGCGCGGCCATGGACCCGGGTACCGGGGACGGGCCGGGCGGGGGGTAGGGGGAGGTCATGGGATCGTCCTCGTATCCGTGCCGGTGTCCGTACCGGTGCCGTCGTCCGGGCCGAGCCCGCTGTCCGGTCCGCCGAGGTCGCCGGGGTCGCCGGGAGCCTGGCCCTCGGGCGGGCCGCTGGTGGCACCGCCGGGTGAAACGGCGGCCATCACCTTGCCGTTCCAGTGGAAGCGGGTGGTGTAGCGGCCCGCGTCGCCGGTCGCGGTGACCAGCAGATCGTGTCCGTAGGTGTCACCGCCCAGCCCCAGCGGACCCCAGAACACCAGGATCGGGCGGACCGTCCGTCCCGACGCCCAGTAGACCTGCAGCAACGTCCGGTCGAACTTGGGCAGATCGACCGCCACCACCATCTCGTCCCGGCCGTCCCCGGTCAGATCGCGGTGCACGGCCTTGCGCATGGGACAGCCCCGGCCAGGGCAGGGTCTGACCGACATCGGCACGATGGCCGGGAGGTTGGGATCGCGTTCCAGCAGCGTCCGCGCCGACAGCGCGGTCACCCCGTCCTTGGGCACCCGCACCTTCTCGAGCGGCAGATACCGGACGTAGGGGGGCGGGGTCTTGCCCGGCTGGGGGCTGGACGACGGGGTGTAGCGCGGCCACAGCGGGGAGGCGCTGGTGGGCGCGGACAGCTTGGGCGCCGCGCCGCCGTCGCGCGGTCCGGCCTGGGGCGCGCAACCGGCCGCGCCGAGGGCCACACCGGCCGCCAGCAGAGCGGGGAGGACACGACGCGCCGACCGGGCCCGGGCCAGCCGCCGGTCCGTGCGCCGCTCGGAGGGGGAGGAGTGCATAGCGCTGCCAGCCTACCGAGGGGCCCGGACGCCCACCGGGCGGCGGGGGAAACGGCGGATGGCCGACGGGGAATGCCCGTCGGCCACCGGAACGGTGCCCGGATCATGCCCGAATCGCTGCCCGGAAGGCCGCCTGCCGGGCCGTTACTTGACGAAGTCCGGCCGCACCGTGGCGGGCCAGGTACCCACCGTCAGCATTCCCGCCGCGTAGGCCCGTGCGACCAGCGCCGCCCGGTTGGGCGCCTTGAGCTTCCGCAGCATCGATCCCACGTGGTACTCCACGCCCTGCCGGCTCAAGTAGAGCTTCCCGGCCAGTTCCTGCGTCGAGGCGCCGGTGGCGACGCCCTCGAGTATCCGGGCCTCCAGGGGCGACAACAGGGTGCGCTGGGCGGGCTGGGTGCCCTGGAACCGCGTGTCATCCGGTTTGATCAGCACGACGATGGCCGACAGCCGGTGGGACCGGCCCTGGATCGCGGTACCGGTCAGCTCTCCGGAAAACACGTGGTCACGTGAGCGGTATCCCACCACGCGCTCGGTGAACCGGGTACGCCTCCCGTCGTGGAGCCGCGAGAAGTGTTCCCGCAGCACGGCTGGAGCGCTGGGGTGCAGCAGCTCGAAGAGATGGCGGCCGCACAGTTCGGCCGAGGAGCCTCCGAAGTGCCGGAAGAAGTCGTGGTCCCCGGCCAGCACTTGGAGACCGGGCGCAAGTGTGGCCATGCCGGTCGCGTGCCGTGGCATGGCGCGCAGGGCCGGGCCGGAGGGACGGGGGACGACCCGGGCGGTGTGGGGGAGGGCCAAGGGACTCACCGCTTTCCTAGGGGAGTTCGCGTGACGGGTGTTAGATGAACTTCTCGGTGTATACCAATGATCTGGGCCAATCCTCTTGACCGATTCCCCCGCAGCCGTGACCGTTTATGCCCGAACACGCGCTACCGGTTGGTGCATTGACGCACCGTCCGGTAGCGCGAGATGGAGGCAGGCCGAACCGTCGGCCGGACCGGAGTACGAAGGGGGCGGGTGCCCTCAGGTGGTGGCCTCGCGGCCGGTGGACGGCGGTGCCATCACACCGCCGCGGCGCAGCACCGCGTAGCCCACGCCGATGCCGACGGCCACGGGCCACTCGAGCACCTCCACGGCGCCGAGCGCTCCGAGCCCCGCGTACAGGGGCAGTCCGCCCTTGGCGGGCAGTATCCGCCGGGCGACGTGGAAGGGCATCATGGCCGCGTGCGCGGCACCGCCGGCCGCCCGGGTCGTGGCGTGGCCCATGGTGCCGAGCGTGGGCATGGTCACGGTCACCGAACGGTGGCCGTCGCTGCGCGTGGTGGTCATGGCCTTCGCCGCCTTGGCCGTCCGGGAGCGCTTCGCGGTCTTCTCGGCCTTGGTGTTCCTGGCCGTCCCGGCCTGCGTCCGCGCCGCCTTGGCGGGACGGTCCGTGGTCCTGGTCGCCTTCGCCGCGGTCCTGGTCACCTTGGCCGTCGAGCCCGCCGCGGTCTTCTTGGCCGTCGCCGCGGTCTTCTTGGCCGTCGCGGCCGTCGTCGACTTCTTCGCCGGTGTCGCCTTCGCCGTGGTCTTCTGTGCCGTTGCCGTCTTCGGCGTCGTCTTCCTGGGTGTCGCGGCGGCCTTCGCGGCCGATCCGGCCGATGCGGTCTTCGTGGCCCGGCCGCCGCCCGCGGACTTCGCCGTCGCCGGGGAACCGCCCCGGCGGGAACTGGTGGGAGTGGTCACTGGTCTCACGTCCACACGTGATGAGCGTCGGAATCTTCTTCCCTTTTCAGGGTAATCGGGATGAACCGGGCAGGCTGCCCGGGGAGCGGAGGTCTGGCCGATGTCACCGCTGTCTGGGCTGCACCTGCCCATGTCCTCGCTGCTGGGGCCCATCACGGACGGGATGTCCGCCGGAGCCCGGGCCGCCGCCGCCGTCGGCCGGCTGGTCCGCTCCACGGACCGCGGCGTCTGGTCGTACCCGGGGCGCTACTACATCGAGGTGCACGGAGTGCACGGCATCGGCGGTGAGCAGGTCGCACGCCGGGTGGAGCGGGCCCTGGAGGAGCACCAGAGGGTGCTGTGGGCCCGGGTGAACGCCCCCTCCGAGCGGGTCGTGGTGGCCGTGGCCTCCCCGCCGCCGTCCGAGCTGGAGCTGATGGCCCTGGTCGAACGGGCGGAAGCGCAGGTGCCCACCGTCCCCGGTGAGGAATTCGACGAATGGGCGCCGGAACCCCGCCACCCTTCCGGCGGCCCCCGGGACGCCCAGTCCCTGTCCGTCCTGGCCGCCGATGTGGTGGGACTGAGCGTGGCCACCGTGCTGCGTCTGGCACCGTGGCTGAAACTGCCCACCGAGGTGGGTGCCACCGTGTCCGCGATCCAGAACCATCCGCGGCTGCGGCGGCTTGCCCTGGCCCTCACCCGGGGGGAGCCCACCCAGGCCACCCTGCCCGTGCTCAGCGCGCTGACCCAGGGCGTGGCCACCCGGGGCGGAGGGCTCGCGCTGGACCTGCTGGAACGCATGGCCCTGTGGCGGGAGGCCGGGGCCGAGGGCGAGGCGTGGGCGGCGATGGAGCCGCAGCTGGTGCACGGGCCCCAGGACGTGGTGGCCGAGCCGATCGTGGTCGAACGACCGGGTCCCGCCCCGCGGGACCGGATGGAGGTCTTCGCCGAGCGTTCGATGGCCACCGGAGCGCTGGCCGGGGCGCTCAGCACGCCCTTCGCCGGGCCCCGCCGCGGGCTGGCCGTCGCGTTCTCGTCGATACCCAAGGCCCCGGGGGCCGGACGGGAGGGGTTCGCGACCAGCCTCGGCCGGTTCCTGGCGCTGCGCGGTGTGCTGGCCATGGACCGCAGCTCCCTGCGGCGGCTGGGACAGGTCGACACGGTCGTCCTCGACGAGGCCGCCCTCCGCGGGGACCGCTACGAACCCGTCGACGTGGAACTGCTCGGCGGTGTGGATCCGGAACGTGTCAGTGAGCGGCTCTTCGACCTCTTCGACCCCGACGCTCCCCTGGAGGTGCGGCGGGACGACGGCTGGGTGCTCGGCCCGCTGGACCGGCTGGAGCTGTCCGGCCGCAGCGGCAGCAAGGCCGCCGGAACGCTCCGCCGCAGGGGCAGCGAGCGGGTGCTCGGCCTGGCCGAGGGGCACCGCCTCCAGGCCGTGGCGGGACTGGCCGCCCAGGCGGTTCCGGGAGCCGAGGCGGTGGCCGCCGCGGCCCGCCGGGCCGGTGCGCGGATCGTCCTGGCCACCGACCGTCCGCGTCCCACGGCGTTCACCTTCGCGGACGCGGTGGCCCCGGCGGGCCGCCGCCTCGTGGCCTCCGTCCGCGCCCTCCAGGCCGAGGGCGCGATCGTGCTGCTGCTCTCGGGCAACCGCCGGGCACTGGGGGCGGCCGACTGCGGGGTCGGGGTGCACCGCGAGGGCGAGCCCCCGGCATGGGGCGCGCATCTGCTGGTCGGCGCGGACCTGGAGTCCGCCGGGCTCATCGTGGACGCCGTGGGCGTGGCCGCGCGGGTCGACCGGGAGAGCGCCCTGCTCTCGGCGAGCGGCAGCGGTATCGGCGCCGTCGCCGCCCTCAAGGCACCGCGGCGCCAGGCGGCGGCCCGCGGCGCCGGCGCGGGCACCGCCGCCGGAACCGTGGCCTTCTGCATGGGGGCCTGGCGCGCCCGGCAGCTGCTCGCCCGCCCCATGGTGCCGCCGGTGACCACCACCCCCTGGCACCTGATGCCCGTCCCCCGGGTGCTGGAACGGCTGTGCACCGGTACCGACGGGCTCAGCGCCGAGCAGGCCGCGGCACGTGCCGGGGGCGGCCCGCGCACCGGCGAGCCGGCCGGCACCAGCCTCCCCTCGGCCTTCGTCGAGGAGCTGGCCAACCCCCTGACCCCGGTTCTCGCCGCCGGTGCCGCGCTCGCCGCCGCCGTGGGGTCGCGCACCGACGCCGCGCTCGTGGCCGCCATCACCGGCACCTCGGCGCTCGTCGGCGGCTTCCAGCGGGTCAGGACCGAAAAGGCGCTCGCGGAGCTGTTCGCCCGCTCCGCGGTGGGCGCGCGGGTACGGCGCGGCGGTACCGCGCGCCTGGTCACCGCCGGAGCCCTGGTCCCCGGGGACATCATCGCGCTGGGCCCGGAGGACGTGGTGCCCGCCGACTGCCGGCTGCTGGAGACCGACGGACTGGAGGTCGACGAGTCCTCGCTCACCGGGGAATCCCTGCCGGTGGCCAAGGATCCGGCGCCGGTGGTCGCCGCGCACCTCACCGAGCGCGCCTCGATGGTCTACGAGGGCACCACCGTCTCCGCCGGGCGGGCCCAGGCCGTCGTGGTGGCCACCGGTCCCTCCACCGAGGTCGGCCGGAGTCTGGCCACCGCCCGCCAGGCCGCCCCCGTCACCGGTGTCGAGGCCCGGCTGACCTCGCTCACCCGGGCCAGTCTGCCCATCGCCCTCGGCTCCGCCGCCGCCGTCTCCGGCGCCGGACTGCTGCACGGCCATCCGCTCACCGAGAACCTGGCCTCCGCGGTCAACCTTGCCGTCGCCTCCGTCCCCGAAGGGCTTCCGTTCCTGGTCAACGCCGCCCAACTGGCCGCCGCCCGCCGTCTGGCGGACCTCGGCGCACTGGTCCGCAACCCCCGCACCATCGAGGCGCTCGGCCGTGCCGAGGTCCTGTGCTTCGACAAGACCGGCACGCTCACCGAGGGCACCCTCCAGCTCGCCGCCGTCAGCGACGGTGGCGGACCGCTCCCCGCGGACCGGCTCGACTCCCCCCGCAAGGCCGTGCTCGCCGCCGCCCTGCGCGCCACCCCGCCCGCCCGGCAGTCGGAGCCCATGGCGCACCAGACCGACCGCGCGGTCGTGGCCGGGGCCCGCCGGGCCGGGGTCGCCGTACGCCGGGGCGCGCCCCGCTGGCGGCGTACCGACTCGCTGCCGTTCGAGCCCTCCCGCGCGTACCACGCGACCGCGGGAAACTCCTCGCGCGGCGCCCTGCTCAGTGTGAAGGGGGCGCCGGAAGGAGTGCTCGGCCGCTGTGTCCGGCGGCAGACCCCGGGTTCGCCCACCGCCACCGACCTGGACGAGGCCGCCGTGCGCGAACTGACCGCGGTCGCCGAGGAACTGGCCGGTGCCGGACGCCGGGTGCTGGCGGTGGCCGAACGCCCCGTCCGCGCGGGCGAGGAGCTCACCGACGCGTCCGTCTCGGACCTGGTCTTCCTCGGGTTCATCGCGCTCGCCGACCCGGTCCGAACCGGCGCCGCCCCCGCCACCGCGCGGCTGCGCGAGGCCGGTGTGCAGACGGTGATGCTCACCGGGGACCACCCGGCCACGGCGGACGCCATCGCCGCCACCGTCATCGACACCCCCGAACCGACCGTGTGCACCGGACCCGAGCTGGACGAGATGGACGACACCGAACTCGACGCGCTGCTGCCCACGGTGGACGTCATCGCCCGGTGCAGCCCGCACCACAAGGTCCGGATCGTCCAGGCGTACCAGCGCCTGGGGAAGGTGGTGGCGATGACCGGCGACGGGGCCAACGACGCTCCCGCCATCCGGCTCGCGGACGTCGGCATCGCCCTGGGGCGGCGCGGTACCCCCGCCGCCACCGCCGCCGCGGACCTGGTCGTCACCGACGACCGGCTGGAGACCATCGTGTCGGCCCTGATGGAGGGCCGCGCCATGTGGGCGTCGGTACGGGCCGCGCTCGCCATCCTCATCGGCGGCAACTTCGGCGAGGTCACCTTCAGCGTGGTGGCCTCCGCGCTCACCGGCAGCACCCCGCTCAGCGCCCGGCAGATCATGCTGGTGAACCTGTTGACCGACCTCGCCCCGGCGCTGGCCATCGCGGTCCGCGAACCCACCGGCCACACCGGTGAACGGCTGCTGAAGGAGGGGCCCAGCCGCTCCCTGGGCACCGCGCTGACCAAGGAGATGCTGCTGCGCGGGCTGATCACCGCCGCCGGTGCCGGGGTGGCGTGGACCGGCGCCCGGCTCACCGGACGCGGCCGCCGGGCCCGTACGGTGGCGCTGGCCGCGCTCGTCGGCACCCAGCTGGCGCAGACCCTGGCCACCGGCGGACTGGACCGGCATGTGCTGATCGCGGGTCTGGGCTCCGCCGCGGTTCTCGCCGCCATCATCCAGACCCCGGGTGTCAGCCACTTCTTCGGCTGCACCCCGCTGGGCCCGCTGGCCTGGGGCATCACCCTGGGTTCGATCGCGGCGGCCACGCTCTTCGGGTCGGCGCTGACGCCACTGGTCAGTGAACTGGCGCTCCGGCAGCCCGCCGCCGACGGCGACGAGGAGTGATGTCCCGGGGCGTACCGCCCTCGTGCTTCCGGTGGCGGCCGTCCCTCAGCGGGGGAGGGGCGCGGGGAAGACCCCGTCCGGGTCGTAGCGGGCCCGCAGCTCCTCCAGCCGCCGCCAGTCGTCCGGTGTGAACGACCGCTCGGCGCGCGAGAGTCCGGCCGGGAGGTCGGCCTCGGCGATGTAGTGGCCGGTGCCCAGCGGTTCCAGCAGCTCCATCGTCCGCCGCAGCCACCGCAGTTGGGCGCCGTCCTCGTCGGGGTCCTCCCAGACGGCGTAGGGCACCAGGTAGTTGCGGCCCAGGACGGAGAACGCCATGTCGTGCCAGAGTTCCGGGTTCCGCGAGGCGGGGGCGAGCGGCACCAGGAAGAGGGACTTCTCGGAGGGGGCCATCGCCATCGCCTCGCCGCACAGCGCCATCAGCGTGCCCAGGTCCTCGTCGGACCACAGGGTGTCCACCGCGTAGCGGTGCTCCCGGGGCCACACCGTGTCACAGCCCGCGTACATCGACGCCAGGGATGTCGGCTCCTCCTCCCGCCGGGACAGGGCGCGTCCGGGGAACGGGCAGTCCCGCAGCGGGGCCAGCCACCGCAGGGCTTCCTGCCGTGAGTCCGCGAAGGCGGTGGCGGTCACCGACACCACCTTGGGGCGCGGCCGGGCTCCCGAGACCTCCGTTCCGGCGGTGGCCAGGGTCAGCCCGGCCTCGACGCCCGGGTCCAGCCCCTCGGCCACCCCGGCGATCCAGCGCGCCACGGGTTCGGCATCGGCCAGCGGGAAGGAGTACGCGGTGGCCGTGATCGCCGACGGCAGCGGACGCAGCCGCAGCCGGAACCGGGTCACCACGGCGAAGAAACCGGGACCGGCACCGCGCGCCGCCCAGAAGAGCCCGGAGTGCTCCCCGGCGTCACAGCGGACCACCTCCCCGTCCGCCGTCACCGCCTCGATCCCCGTCACACTGGCGCAGGCGGGCCCGAACACCCCTGGATTCCAGCCGAGCCCACCGCTGAGCAGATAGCCGCCGACGGCCACGGAGGGACAGTGGCCGGAGGGGAAGACCAGTCCGTACCGGTCCAGCTCCGCGGCGAGTTCACCCCCGGTGACCCCGGGCTGGACCTCCGCGGTGCGACGGCCGGGATCGACGGTGATACCGCGCAGCCGGGACAGATCGAGCAGCAGGGTTCCCTCGCGCAGCGGGGAGGCGCACCAGCTGTGTCCGCCGGACCGCACACTGACGCCCAGCGAACGGGAGCGGGCCAGCCGGACGGCCCGGGGGACATCCCGTTCCGAGGCGGCCGTCACGATCATGTCGGGGAAGCGTGCGGGCTTGACCCCGTTCCACACCATGCGCGCCCACACGCGCTCGTACCCGGGGTCGCCGCGCTCGACGACCGTTCCCTCCAGCCGTGCGTCCCGTGCGTCGGTGCTCATGATCACCTTTCTGTCGGGGGTGAATGCCGAGGTGGGCGCCCTGCGGTCGTGCGGGGGCGGATACGTCCGATAGGGTGGATTGTCCCGGTTTGTAAGCCAGGGGGCCACCTTGGCGCGGGAGGAGGGCGTCATGGGGCGTCAGGAGAGATATGAACTGGTCTTCATCGATCTGGGTGACCTGACCTCGCAGGACACCATGGGTGAGGACGTGGTCGTGGTGCACCGCACGGAGACCAGCGGACCGGGCGGGCATCCGGTGTACGCGGATGACACCGGGATCGTACGGGCGGAGATCAGCGACCGCGCCGAGGTGCGGATGATCGCCAGCGGTGGTCACCAGGTGCACTCCTCCGCAGTGACCGCCCGCCCGGTGGCCTGAGGGGCCGCCACGGTGTGCGAGGACCCTGTGCGCGACCGTGCGACCCGCCCGTGATGTCCGGTGTTTCCGCACGTCGGGGTGGATTGTCAGACCCGCCCTATACGGTGCACTCACTGGAACCGGAGAACGATCGACGGTGCGGCGGTCCGGTGCGTCGCCGCGCGGCAGGGAGCCTTCCATGAGTGATGTCGCCGCGGTGGACAGTGCGGCCGGTGCCGAGCTCCAGCTCGAGCCGTTCCGGGTGCAGCTCACCGGCTACTGCTACCGGATGCTGGGCTCGGCCTTCGAGGCGGAGGACGCCGTCCAGGAGACGATGGTCCGCGCCTGGCGGGGTCTGGACCGCTTCGAGGGCCGCTCCGCCCTGCGCTCCTGGCTCTACCGCATCGCCACCAATGTCTGTCTGGACATGCTGAACGGGAGCAAGCGCCGTGCCCGCCCGATGGACCTGACCTCCGCCGCCACCCCGTACCCGACCACGCTGGCAGCGCAGCCGGAGGCCACCTGGGTGGGCCCCGTCCCGGACGGTCAGGTGCTGGCCGACGGGGGAGACCCCGCCGAGGTGGCGGCCCAGCGGGACTCGGTGCGCCTGGCGTTCGTCGCCGCCCTCCAGCATCTGGCGCCCCGGCAGCGCGCGGTGCTGATCCTGCGCGAGGTGCTGGCCTGGAAGGCCAGTGAGGTCGCCGAGCTGCTGGGCACCACCGTGGCCTCGGTCAACAGCGCGTTGCAGCGCGCACGGGCCACCCTCGCCGCGACCGAGATCACCGCCAGTGACCCGGTGAAGCCCCTGGACGAGGAGCAGCGCGCGCTGCTCGCCCGCTATGTGGACGCCTTCGAGCGGTACGACCTGGACTCCCTCACCGCGCTGCTGCACGAGGACGCCACCCTGTCGATGCCGCCCTACGAGCTGTGGCTGCGCGGCCATGAGCACATCCGCCAGTGGCTGGTGGGCCACGGCGCCGGATGCCGGGGCTCGCGGCTGGTCCCCACGGTGGCGAACGGGACACCCGCGTTCGGCCAGTACCGTCCGGCCCCCGACGGCGGGCATGAACCGTGGGCGCTCCAGGTGCTGGAGATATCAGACGGGCGGATCACCGGGCTCAACTCCTTCCTGGACACCCAGACCCTGTTCCCGCTCTTCGGCCTCCCCGAGCGGATCGACCCGTAGACCGTCCCCCGGGCCCGGCGCGGACGCGCCGTGGGGTCCGTTCGGCCCGTCGCTCAGGGTCTCCTCGAGACCGGCCCAGGAGAGCAGCTCCCGCAGCTCACCCCCGGCGTTCCGCAGCCGCATCCCGCGGCCCAGCCGCCGGGCGGTGAGCCGCAGCCGGGCCAGGGCCTCGACCACGGCCAGGTCCGGGCGGCTCACCGCGCCCACGTCCACCGTCACCGGGCCGGGGCCGCCGCCGTGCGCCAGCTCCCCGAGGCGCTCACACAGCCGCGGCACCTCCGCCCGCCCCACGGATGCGTCCAGCACCAGGACGACCGGGGGCCGCCGGCGCGGCACCGGCCTCACCTCCGGCGGCTCACCGCCGCCCGCGCGGCGCTTCGGCGTGTTCTCGGGACCGGCCAACATCCACCTCCTGTTGTGGTGTTCAGTGGTGCTCATCAGCAAGGACCCTCGGGCGGCGGGAAAGTCATCGGCCCCCGGTCCCCGGTCCGATCGCCCCCGCGATCTCCCGGACGCAGCCGCGCAGCCAGATATGGGCGGGATCCGCGTCGTACCGCGGATGCCACCGCTGTCCGATCGGCAGCCGCGGCAGCTCCAGCGGAATCTCGAAGGTGGCCAGCCCCAGCCGCTCGACATGCGGCCGGGTCAGCAGTCTCCCGGCCCGCGCCACCAGATCGCTGTCCGCTGTCACCAGCAGGGCCGAGGCGAACGTCGGCACCGAGGCCACCACCCGCCGCCGCAGCCCCAGTTCGCCGAGCGCCTCGTCGATCGGGCCGTGCAACAGCCCCCGGCGGGAGGCCGACAGATGGTCGGCCGCGGCATAGCGCTCGGGGGTGATGGGCCCGGAGAGCAGCGGATGGCCGCCGCGGACCACCCCCACGTTGTCATCGGTGACCAGACGCTCCACCCGGGACTCGGGCGGCGGATCGTGAAACACCCCCAGCTCCAGATCGGCACGGCCCTCCCGCAGCACGGAGGTCTCTCCGGGGCCCTCCGGGACGAGCCGCAGACTGACGCCCGGCGCCTCCCGGCGGACCCGCTCCAGCAGCCCCATCCCGATGAGCGTCAGCAGCCCGTCGTCCGCCAGCAGCGTGAAAGTGCGCTCCAGCGTGGCCAGTTCGAGCTCCCCGGCGGGGGCGAACACCGCCCGCGTCCGCTCCACGACCTCGCGCACCTCCTCGCGGAGCGCCAGCGCCCGGGGTGTCGGCACCATCCGCCGCCCCGAACGCACCAGCACCGGATCGCCGAGCGCCGTGCGGATCCGGGCGAGCGTACGGCTCATGGCCGGACTCGACAGATGGAGCCGCAGGGCCGCGCCGCTCACACTCTCCTCCTCCAGCAGGGCGTCGAGTGCGACCAGCAGATTGAAGTCCAGCTTTGATTGCGTCACGTGCACTTATTCCTTGCATAAGTTGCATTTGAAGTTATGTCTCAGGGGCGCCTACGTTACAAGCGACGGTCGGCCGCCGTATCCATCCCCGCTCTCGTCCGAGAGCGGCCACGTCTTCCGCGCTCCGTGAGGTTCTCCATGACCGTCACCACCGCACGTCCCGCGCCGCCGGCGCCGGGCCGCACCGCGCCACGCTCCGGCGGCGTGCTGGCCCTGATGTCGTCCTGCGTGATCCTGACCATCGCGCTCGTCGCCGCCATCAACCTCGCCATCCCCCAGCTGAACAACGGCTCCCTGCACCCCGGTTCCACCGAACTGCTGTGGATCGTCGACGCGTACGTCATCGTCTTCGCCTGTCTGCTGATACCGGCCGGGGCGCTCGGCGACCGCTGCGGACGCAAGGGCGCCCTGCTCAGCGGACTCGCGCTGTTCACCGTGGGCGCCCTGGCCTCCGCACTGGCCCCCGGGCCCGCGGTCCTCATCGCCGCCCGTGCGCTCACCGGCGCCGGGGCCGCGCTGATCATGCCCGCCACCCTCTCGCTGGCCCTCCAGGCCGCCCCGCCCGAGCGGCGGCCGCACACCATCGCGGTGTGGACCGCGGCCACCGGCGCCGCCGGAATGGTCGGCAACCTCGGCGGTGGCCTCATCCTGCAATACCTGCCCTGGCAGGGGCTGTTCTGGTGCGTGGCGCCGATCTCCCTGGTGCTGTTCGTCCTCACCGCCCGCTATGCACCGCGCGGTGAACGCCACCCCGCCGACCCGGACATCGTGGGCACCGTCCTGCTCGTCCTCGGCTTCGTGGCCCTGCTCTTCGGCGTCATCGAGGGACCCGAACGCGGCTGGACCTCGGCCACCGTCCTCGGTGCCTTCGCCGCTTCCGCGGTCGTCCTCACCGGTTTCGTGCTGTACGCGCTGCGCGCCGCGCATCCGCTGATCGACCCGAGGGTGTTCGCCGTGCCCCGGCTGCGGGCGGGTGTGCTGGGGGTGACCCTCACCTTCTTCGGTCTCTTCGCGCTGTTCTTCGTCAACGCGCAGTTCCTCCAGTACGTGAAGGGCTACTCGCCCGTCCTCACCGGCCTCGCGATCGGCCCCCTGGCCATCGGCATGCTGGTGGTCTCACGGCGCAGCATCCCGCTGGGCCAGCGGATCGGCGAGGGACGGGTCATCGCGGCGGGGCTCATCGCCCTCGCGGGCGGACTCGCCCTGCTCTCCCTCGCCGACGCCGACACCCCGTATCCGCTGTACGCCGCGGTGTTCCTGGTGACGGCGACCGGGATGGGGCTGTCCATGCCGATGCTGTCCGCCTCGATCCTCGGCGCGCTGCCGCACAGCCGGGCCGGACTCGGCTCCGGTCTGGGCAGCGCGGCCCGGGAGGTCGGCAGCGCGCTGGGCGTGGCCGTCATGGGCACGGTGCTGACCGCCCGGTTCACCGACCGGCTGCCCGACTCCCTCGGCGGACACGCGGATTCGCCCGGCGAGGCGATGACGGCGGCGCGGTCACTGGGCGCCGCCGAGCACGCCCGTGCCGTCGCCGCCTTCACGGACGCCATGACCGTCGGATTCCGGGTGGTCGCCGCGGTCGTGGCGATCCTGGCCGTCGTGGTGGTCCTCTGGTTCCGGGAGGAGAAGCGGTGAACCTGCTCGAACGCTTCCTGGTCCGGGGCACCGTCGAGTACGCGGGGGTGGCCACCGGGCGGATGCGGCGGGTCAGGATCGCCTGCCGCGAGCTGTCATGGGTCCCCGGCCAGCAGATCCGTCTCCATCTGGGCGGACTGCGCGGCCCGCGCCGCACCTACTCGGTGTGGGACCTCGACGGCGGGGCCGTGGAACTGCGGATGCTCGACCACGGCGGCGACGGTCCGGGCGCCCGGTGGGCCCGTACCGTACGTCCCGGTGAGCAGGTGCTGTTCGGCCGCCCCGAGGGCGGGTTCGTCACCCGGCCGGCGCCGTACCACCTGTTCGTGGGGGAGGAGACCGCGACGGCTGCCTTCGGGCCGATGATGGCCGCGCTGGACCCCACCGAGACGGTGTACGGCCTGGTCGAGGTGGACACCGCGGACGACCGGCTCCCGTTGTCCCGGGAGGTGTGCTGGCGCTACCGGAACGGCGGCCCGGCCGCCTCCTCCCGGACCCTGATCGGGGCGCTCCGGAACCTCGGCCTCCCCGCGCGGCCGGGGGTGGCCTATGTCGCGGGCGAGGCCCGCACCGTACAGGCGGTCCGGCGCCATCTGGTGAACGACCTCACCTGGCCCCGCCGTTCGGTGGTCACCAAGCCCTTCTGGACCCCCGGACGCACCGGCATGGAGTGACCGTGGATGGGGGCCGGGACCCGGGTCCCGGCCCCCGCCCACCGTCAGGCGGCGGCCCGCACCAGCTTCAGCAGCCGCGCCACCTCATGTGCCACCGCGTCGCGCGCCGCGGCGACATAGCGGCGTGGATCCACCGCCCCGGGGTGCTCGGCGAGATGGTCGCGAATGGCCCGGGTGTAGGCCACATTCAGGTGGGTGGCGATGTTGACCTTCGTCAGCCCCGCCTCCACCACCCGGGTCAGATCCGCTTCGGGCACCCCGGAGGAACCGTGCAGCACCAGCGGAACGGGCACGGCCGCGCGCAGCGCCGCGACCAGTTCCAGATCGACCACCGCCTCCTTGACCACCATGGCGTGCGACGTCCCGACCGCGACCGCGAGCGCGTCCACACCGGTGGCCGCCACATAGGCGGCGGCCTGGGCCGGATCGGTCCGGGCGCCGGGTGCGTGCACCCCGTCCTTGCCGCCCACCTCGCCCAGTTCGGCCTCGACCCACACCCCGCGGGCATGGCAGCCGGCCACCACGGCGGCGGTCGATGTCACATTGGTGTCGTAGTCCAGGGCCGAGGCGTCGAACATGACCGAGCCGAAGCCGAGCTCGACCGCCTCCCGCACCAGGTCGGGCCCGGTGGCGTGATCGAGGTGGACCGCGACCGGCACCCGTGCCGCGCGGGCCACCTCCACGGTCGCCCGGCCGATGGCGGCCAGGGCACCGTGGTAGCGCACCGCGTTCTCGCTGATCTGGAGGATCACCGGGGCACCGGCCGCCTCCGCCCCGGCCACGATGGCCTGGGCGTGCTCGAGCTGGATCACATTGAACGCACCCGCGCCGAGCCCGGCGCGCGCGGCCGGCCCGACGATCTCACCGGTGGCCACCAGCGGCATGGCCCGGCTCCCTTCGCCCGTCGCTCCGGGGCTTCCCGCCCGTCCGTACCCCGTCCGCCCGCCCGCTCACGGGAGGATCACCGACCGGGTGAGATTGCGGGGGCGGTCCGGGTCCAGTCCGCGCGCCGCCGCGATCGCCACCGCGAGCCGCTGCACCACGACCAGTTCGGCCAGCGGATCGCGGCCGTGTCCGGCGAGCCGGCCACCGGGGCCGGTGACCTCCTCGTCCGCCAGTCCCGAGGGCCCTTCACCGAGCCACCACACCACGCTTCCCGGGCCGGTGACGCTGATCGGCCCATGGCGGTACTCCTTCACCGGGTACGCCTCGGTCCACGCCCCGGCGGCCTCCCGCATCTTCAGCGCGGCCTCCAGCGCGACCCCGTAGGACCAGCCCCGCCCCAGGAAGGTGAACTGTCCGGCCGTCACCAGCTCCCCGGGCAGCGGTTCGGCCAGCGCGGCCTTGCCCTCCGCCTCCAGTGCGTCCAGCGGGTCGCCCAGATGGGCGCGGAGCAGGGCCAGTTCGCTGGTGGCCCAGCGCGTCTGCACCACCGACTCCTCGTCCGCGAAGTCCAGGACGACCGCGGCGTCGGCGGCGGCGACCGCCGGGGAGCCGGGCACCGCGGTGATCACGGTGGTCGGCACCGTGCCGCGCAGCGCGCCCAGCAGCTCCAGCACCTCGGTCGTGGTGCCCGACCGGGACAGGGCGACCACCCGGTCGTAGGAGCGGCCCACCGGCATCTCCGACGCCGCGAACGCGTCCGTCTCACCCTGACCGGACGCTTCGCGCAGTGCCGCGTACGACTGGGCGATGAACCACGAGGTGCCGCATCCGACGACGGCGACCCGCTCACCCGCCCGGGGCAGCGCCTCCCGTACCGGACCCTCCGGATCCCGGGCCAGGGCGATCGCGCGCCGCCAGCAGTCGGGCTGGCTGGCTATCTCGGCCTCGGTGTAGCTCATGGGGCTCCTCTGCGTGCTCAGAGATGCAATTTATGAGCCGATAATGCGCAGGATCTTGCAGAGAAGTCCAGTGTGGAGCGGTGAGGGGTAGGGTGAGCTGCGACGATCGCGGGATTTCCGCGCAGACGGTATGGACACTCCGGATGAGATGTCCGTGCCGACGGACACGAGACAGGGCTTAAGGAGACGGCGTGAAGCGGCCCGAGCGCTGGAACGCCCTGCTGGAGCTGCTGGCCAGGGACGGCAGGATCGAGGTCGACGAGGCGGCCGCCGAGCTGTCGGTCTCCGCCGCGACCATCCGGCGGGACCTGGACGAGCTGGCCCAGCAGCAGATGCTCACCCGCACCCGTGGCGGCGCGGTCGCGCACAACCTCTCCTACGACCTTCCGCTGCGCTACAAGACCGCCCGGCGGGCACCGGAGAAGCAGCGGATCGGCACGGCCGTCGCCCGGCTGGTCGAACCCGGTTCGATCGTCGGCCTCAACGGGGGGACCACCACCACCGAAGCCGCCCGTGCCATCGCCACCCGCGGTGAGCTGACCGCGGCCGACGGCGGCCCGGGTGTCACGATCGTGACGAACGCGCTGAACATCGCCAGTGAGCTCGCGGTGCGCCCCCAGGTCAAGATCGTGCTCACCGGCGGGGTCGCCCGTCCCCAGTCGTTCGAGCTCATGGGGCCGCTGGCCACCGGTGTACTCACCGAGGTCTCGCTCGATCTGGCGGTCCTCGGCGTGGACGCCCTGGACGCGGTCCAGGGGGCCACCGCCCACCACGAGGGGGAGGCCAGCATCAACCACCTGATGGCCGCCCGCGCGGCGCGGGTGGCGGTCGTGGCGGACAGCTCCAAACTGGGCCGGCGGGCGTTCGCCCGGATCTGCCCGCTCGACGCGATCGACGTACTGGTCACGGACACCGGCGCCGACGAGTCACGGATCGCCCCCTACGCCGAAGCCGGGGTCCAGGTCATCAGGGCCTGACGGTCATCGGGCCTGACGGGGCATCAGGGTCCGGCGGACCGGCGGCTCCTCAGGACGAGGCCCGGGCGGTGGCGAGCAGCGCGGCCGCCCGCTCCACCGCGAAGGCGTACCCCTGGATACCGCATCCGGCGATCACGCCGTCGGCCAGCTCCGAGACATAGGAGTGGTGCCGGAAGGTCTCGCGCCGGTGGATGTTGGAGATGTGCACCTCGACGATCGGCATCCCGTCGCAGGTGGCCAGGGCGTCCCGCAGGGCGACCGAGGTGTGCGAGTACCCGGCGGGGTTGATGATGACGGCCGCGTGGCGCTCCCGTGCCTCCTGCACCCAGTCGATCAGCTGTCCCTCGTGGTTGCTCTGCCGGCAGTCGGCGGACAGACCGTGCGGCGCGGCGGTCTCCGCGACCAGCTTCTCGATGTCGGCCAGGGTGTCCGTGCCGTAGATCTCGGGCTGACGGCGCCCGAGGAGGTTCAGGTTCGGCCCGTTCAGGACCATGATCGTGGTGCGGTCGCGCACGGGAGTGATGGCCATGGCGGAGGTCCTTCCTTGGGCGTTCCGGTCTTGCATCGTAGAGCGCCGCGAGGGAGTTCCGGCCATGGGACCCGGTCCGGCGGTGGGGGGGGGGGGGGGGGGGGGGGGGGGGGGGGGGGGGGGGGGGGGGGGGGGGGGGGGGGGGGGGGGGGGAGGGAG
>NZ_JBWKKP010000032.1:12777-81337 GCF_056431485.1 Streptomyces sp. NPDC045899 | reverse complement strand
GTGCAGATCGTCGTCCTCGACGTGCACGGCCTTGTCCGCACCCATCGACAACGCCTTGCGCAACGCGTCCTTGGCATCCTCCGGACCCACGGTCAACACCGTGATCTCCGCGTCATCCGCCTCGTCCGCGATCTGCAACGCCTGCTCGACCGCATACTCGTCCAGCTCCGAGAGCAGACCGTCCACATCGTCACGGTCGACAGTCAGGTCCTCGGCGAAATGCCGATCACCGGTGGCGTCGGGCACGTACTTCACACAGACAACGATCCTCAAGCTCACGCCGGCTCTCCTCGCTCAGAGTGTCGTAAGGATGCCAACGTATGGCACTCAGTTCCCTCTGTAAAGGTACGTAGTGCCAAAACGGCCCGCGCGGTGCTACGTTCCCGGCATGAGCGAGGCGGGCGAGGTCACCGGAGCACGGAAGAAGGCACCCATGCGGGAGGTGCTGGCCGACGCCGCGTTCCAGCTGTACCTGGAGCGTGGGTTCGAACGGACGACCGTGGACGACATCGTGGCGCGGGCCGGGGTCGGGCGGCGCTCCTTCTTCCGGTACTTCCCGTCCAAGGAGGACGCGGTCTTCCCGGACCACGAGAGCTGCCTGGCCGATATGACCGCGTTCCTCGACGCCGCGAGCGATGAGCGCGACGCCATCGACGTGGTGTGCGACGGCGCCCGGCTGGTCCTGCGGCTGTACGCCGCCGACCCCCAATTCTCCGTCCAGCGCTACCGGTTGACCCGTGAGGTGCCGGGGCTGCGGACGTACGAGCTGTCCGTGGTGCGCCGCTACGAGCGCACGCTCGCCGGGTATCTGCGGCAGCGCTGGAACGGCGCCGAGAACGGAGCGCTGCGCGCGGAGGTCGCCGCCGCCTCGGTGGTGGCCGCGCACAACAACGGGCTCCGCTCCTGGCTGCGCTCGGGCGGCGAGGGCGATGCCGAAGCCGCCGTGGACCAGGCGCTCGACCTGGTGCGCACCATGTGGGCCGCGGCTCCGCAGCCCCCCGCCCCCGCCGCCGAGGACGACGAGGTCGTCGTCATGGTCGCGCCCAAGGGCGCACCCATGTGGCGCGTCATCCAGCGGGTGGAATCGGCCCTGCGGGACGACTGAATCCCCAGCGAAGGGTACTCAGTCTCTTCCTTGCGCGGCACTCAGTGCCATATGCTGCGGAGGCGGCGCGGCCACAGCCCGGCATGCGCCGGGCGAGCGCGGGAGGCCGAGGGATGTCGGAGATGTCCGGGAGCGGGATCGGCGTCATGACGCCGACGGAAACCGAAGCGGGATTCGCCTATCAGCGGTGTCGTTGGTGCGCCACCGCGTCGTTCCGGAGACTGTTGTGTCCGGTGTGCGCGTCGAGCGACCTGGATACGGAGCACAGCGCGGGACCGGGCGTCGTGATGCGGTCCCGGGTCGTCCAGCCCGGCACCGGCCCGGCGCGCAACAAGGCCCTGGTCCGCTTCCCCGAGGATTTCGTGGTGTCCTGCCGGGTCATCGGCGCGGCACCCCATCTGGTGTACACGGGCGCCATGGTGCGGCCCGCGCGCGGTGCCCGCGCCGACGCCGGAGAGGTCGTCCTGGAGCTGTGCGACGCGAGGGAGGGCGACCCCCGGCTCTGACGGTTCGAGCGGGCGGAACACGGCCGGGGGCCGTGCGGGAGACAGCCGGTGGTGACAGCACCACCGGCCGTTTCGCATGGGGCGCCGGACGCGGCGGCGGGCCGACGGCACCCTGGTGCGCTCCCGGTGAACGGCGCAGGGGAACTAGTGGTTTCCCCTGATCCGCTCACGGGTCCCGGTCTTGCAGGGTGGAAGCCACACCCCACAGAACACTCCATGAGCTTAGGTAACGCGCATTCACCCTCGAACCCGTCGCGCCCGACTGACCCGCCCGACCCGTCGGGCCGGGCTTACGCCCGCCGCCCGCCCCACCCTCTCCCGGTGCGTCGCCCCGCGCGGAGCGTCCGGTGAGTGAGAACCGGCGCCAGGAACGCATGTGCGTGATCATGAGGCTGCTCACCCGGTACGGGGAGGTCGAGGTCCACACCCTGCCCGGGCTGCTCAAGGTCTCCGGTCCGACGGTCCGCCGCGATCTGGCCCTCATGGAGGAGAAGGGCCTGCTGCTCCGGTCCTACGGAAAGATCGCCGCGGCCCGGCAGAGCACCGAGATGCCGGTCAGTTTCCGGCACGCCCGGAACACCGAGGCCAAACAGCGCATCGGAGCCCTGGCCTCGTCCCTCATCCCCCGCCGCCCGCTGACCGTGGCGCTGAGCGGTGGCAGCACCGTGCGCTTCGTCGCCCAGCACCTGGCGGGACGGCCGGATCTGACGGTGGTGACGAACGGGCTCGACACGGTGGGTTCGCTGCTCTCCCGGCAACGGGTCCAGGTGGTGGTGACCGGCGGACAGGCACGTCCCCTCTCGAACGATCTCGTCGGCCGGGGTGCCGAACGGACGCTGCGCTCCTACCGGTTCGACTTCGCCGTCATCGGGGTGGACGGCATCAGCCCCGAGAAGGGACTCACCCGCCACAGTGTCCGGGGCGCGGAAGTCGACCGGACGATGCTGGAACAGGCCGACCACACCATCGTGGTGGCCGACAGCTCCAAGTTCGGCCGGGTGCACCGCGCGAAGATCGTCGACGCCGCGGCGGTGCACACCATCGTGACCGACTCCCACGCCGAGGCCGCCGCGGTGGCGCGGCTGAGGGAGAGCGGTGTGACCACCACCCTGGTCGTGGTTCCGCCCCCCGCCCCGGAATCCGGGTCCCGGGCCAGCTGACCCCGGCGGCCGCCGGTCCGCCCCCGTCGTCGTCCCGTCATGGTGCCGCCGCGGCCCCGGCGTTGTGCGGTCCGCGCGAGCCTCGCGGGCGGACCGGGCCGTGTCCGGCGCTCAGCCCTTGAGCGCGCGGCCCGCGACGGCGAGGGCGACCCGGCGCGGCGCGAACCGGGACGCCACCGCCGAGATGCGGTTGCCCAGTCCCGCCACGGTGCTCGGCGGGGTGCTGCGGCGCTCCAGGGCACGGCGGGTCGCCGTGACCACCTGGGCGGGGGTCGCCACGCGTCCGACGGCGGCGTCCTGGTTGCCGACGACGTCGAAGAACTCGGTGTCGACCGGTCCCGGAGACACCGCCAGCACGCGCAGCGAGGACCGGCGGTTCTCGTAGGCGAGCGATTCGGTGAGGCTCAGCACGAACGCCTTGGTGGCGCCGTAGACCGCCATGGCCGGAGTGGGCTGGTAGGCGGCGGTGCTGGCCACCGTCACCAGGGCGCCGCGGCCGTCGGACACCAGATCCGGGAGGAAGGCGCGGGTGATGTCGGCGACCGCGCCGATGTTCACCTGGATCATGCGGCTGATCTGCTCCGGGTCCTGTTCCAGGAAGGCGCCGTGACTTCCGAATCCGGCGTTGTTGATCAGCGTCTGCACGGTGATGCCGCGCGCGTCGAGCTCCGCCCGCAGGGCCGCTCCGGCCCCGGGCCGCGAGAGGTCGGCGGCGATCGGGGTGGCGGTGATGGAGTGGTTCCGCTCCAGCGTCCCGGCGAGGGCTTCCAGCCGGTCGAGGCGACGGGCGACAAGCACCACATCGGCGCCGCGCTCGGCCCACTGACGGGCGAATTCCTCCCCCAGACCGGCGCTGGCGCCGGTGATCAGGGCCGTGGTTCCCCGGTAGGTCATGGTGGGCATGGTCGGACACTCCGCGTTCTGGGGCTGGACGACGTACGGGATAATGAATGTAGGCACCTGCCAGCATTGTAGTCAACCGACAACATTGATCGACGGCATCGACCGGCGACAGCGAGGAGAGATCACCGTGGCCGAGGGGTCCTACCATCACGGCAACCTGAGGGCCGCCCTGCTGGAGCGCGCCGAGGCCGTGCTCACCGAGTCCGGCCCCGCCGGGCTCTCCCTGCGTGGTCTCGCCCGTGACCTCGGGGTGAGCCACGCCGCCCCGACCCGGCACTTCCGCGACCGTCAGGCCCTTCTCGACGCGCTCGCGGTCAGCGGTTTCACCGAGTTCAACCGGCGTCTGGGCGAGGCCGCGGACGGTCCCGGCGGGGTCGAGCGGCGGCTGGAGGCACTCGGCAGGGCGTACCTCGGGTTCGCGGTCGAACGTCACGCCCTGCTGCACCTGATGTTCGCCGCGAAACACGAGGAGCGGTCCAGCGAGGAGCTGCGCCAGCTCGGCCATCACGCGCTGGACATCGCGTCCCGGCTGCTCGTGGAGGCGCAGACGGCCGGTGCCGTCCGCCCCGGCGACCCGGCCCGCCTCGCCCAGATCGCGTTCTCCACGGTGCATGGACTCGCCGTGCTGGCCGTCGGCGGTCTGCTGGACGAGACCCCGCTCGACGAGGCCAGTGATCTGGCCCTCCGGGTTCTCCTGGCCGGTCTGCGGCCTCCGGCGTAAAGGTGATCAGTTCTCTTCTTTACCGCGGCGTCGATGTTCCTTATTCAATCCTTCATGTACATGCATCGTTGAAGACTTATGCAATGACTCCGCACTCCGATCGAAATCCCGTCCGGCCTGCTGCGGCGTCTTATTGACGATGCGTCAGGTGTGAACGCTCCTTCCGCGGTTTACCTGTTTATGGTAGAAACTCTTTTCACGCGGAGGGACTTCTTCCGCGGATTCCATCTTCCATCTGAGGTCGTACGCCTCCCCCCTCGCCGTCCGCCGGTGGGGTCTGTTGGCGTGCCGTCGGATGGCAAGAGAAAGGTGCGTTCACATGGCCCTGCGCCACATGAGGCGGAACGCCGGCCGGATGCTAGTGATATCCCTAGCGACCTGCGGGCTCGCGACGGCCGGGACGGTGGTCGCGTCGGCGGCCGACGAGCCCACGCGTGAGCAGCTGCTGGCGGACTGCGAATCCGGTGAGGGGAAGTGCACCTTCAACTCACCTCAGCTCGGTGAGCCCTACCTCGGCAATTTCCAGCAGGTCTCGGACACCCTCTACAACTGCAGCACCTCGGACAGCACCAAGAAGCTGAGCTGGACGCAGAAGGTCGGTTCCACCGATTCCATCGGCGTTTCCATCACCGTCGGTGCGAAAATCATGGACATCGTCGATCTCAGTGTGACCACGACCTATGGTCACACCTGGACCAGAGAGTCGACGGAGTCCGACGAGCAGAACGTGACGGCGAAGCCCGGGGAAGTCGCATGGATCTCCCGTGCCCAGCTGATGCGGGACGTCTCCGGTGAATGGCAGACGCATTACGACAGCCCCAAGTGGGACCACTATTACTGGTTCGTGCCGGACACCATCACCAGCCCGGCGGAAAACGGAACAGGCGGAAAGAACAGCTCGGTCGTCGTCCGCAGCCGTCCCATGACCACGGCGGAGAAGGCGTCCTGTGAGGGCAACGGGAAAGCGGTGTTCGCCAAGTAGACCGCGGCGGCACGGCTGATGATGCCGACGACCGGATGACCTCGGTCGGTGCGGCACGGCGGTTGAGCAGTCGCTTCGGGATTGACCAGCCCGACGTCTGACGGCCGTCTCTGGGGGACAGGGCGGGGGAGACCACCCCGTCATACGGACTTCGCCGGTCCGTGCTGAGCGCGATCGCGCCCGACACGGACCGCATCCCCATGTCCGGGCCCGGTGGCGGTGGTGAGGAGAGCCGGGTTTGGCCGACGGGTGGCCGGTGGTACCGATGGACCGTTGCTGCCGGTGCGGGCCAGGGTCGCTCGTGGAGCGGCCGGCCACGCGGGATGTGTCATGAGGTGGGCCCCGATGACGACTGATGGGCAAGAGCCGCGCCGCGTGGTGCTGGTGGTGGGAGGCACCGGGCAGCAAGGAGGAGCCGTCGCGCGGCATCTGCTGGCGGCGGGCCGGCCGGTGCGGGCGCTGACCCGCAGCCCGGGCAAACCGGCCGCCCGTGCCCTGGCGGACCGGGGCGCGCAGGTGGTGGCCGGGGACCTGGGTGACGCGGACTCATTGCGCGCGGCCCTGGACGGGGTGGCCGCGGTGTTCTGTGTGACGCAGTTCTTCGAGGCCGGTTACGAGGGCGAGGTGCGCCAGGGCAGGCTCATGGTGGACCTGGCGGAAGAGGCGGGTGTGGACCACTTCGTGTTCAGCTCGGTGGGCAGCGCCGACCGGAACACCGGTATCCCGCACTTCGACAGCAAGTACGAGATCGAGCGGCACCTCGCGCGGAGCCGGCTCCCGTACACCGTTCTGCGGCCGGTGTTCCTGATGGAGAACTGGGAGGGCCGCCGGTCCGAGCTCATGGACGGCGTCCTGGAGACACCGCTGTCACCGGACCGTCCCGTACAGCAGGTCAGCGTCGAGGACATCGGCGCCTTCACCCTGCTGGCCCTGAGCCGACCCGGTCAGTGGAAGGGGCGGTCGGTGGATCTTGCCGGTGACGAGCTGTCCATGACGCGGACCGCCGAGGTCTTCGCCCGGGTGCTGCGACGGGCGGTTCAGGTGCGACGCGTCTCCTGGGAGGACTTCCGCGCCCGGCAGGGCGAGGAGATGTATGTGATGAACCGCTGGTTCGAGACCACCGGCTACGCGGCCGACCTCGCGCGGCTGCGGCAGGAGCGCCCCGGGACGCTGTCGCTGGAGGACTATCTGCGCGGGCACCGCTGGGAGGGGTGAGCCGCCCGGGGGCGGGCCGGCCGACACCTCCCGGCGGTGGCGCTCACAGCTTCTCGAAGGGGTCGTGCTCGGAGAGCAGCCGCTCCACCCTCGCCTGATCGACCCGGCTGACGATCTGTCCGGCCTCCTGCCGGTCCCGGATCACCTTGGCCAGGGTGAAGGCCGAGGTCACCAGGTAGAGCACGGCGATGGCGAGGAAACCGCGCACCCAGGCGTCGGCCTCCAGCCGGAAGATGCCGACGGCGGTGGCCGCCATGGCGACGGAGAACGAGGCGACCGCCTGACCGTAGAACGCCGCCGTACTCTGCTGTTTGACCGGTGTGTCACTCATACGGACAAGAATCGGGGTATGTGCGGGACCCCGCATCCGTCCGGATACTCAGGGACGTACTCAGACCGCCCCGTCCGTGTGACGGGCTGTGGCGTGCCCGGACAGGGCCCGCCACGCGGTGTGGAAAGCTGGCCCCGGCCCAGGTGGTGGCGGAAAGACCGGAGTAGGAGACGTTCATGGGAGAGCAGCGCACATGGGAAGAGCTCGCGGTGGCGGTGGCGGAGATGTCACGGACGCTGCTGGCGCAGCCCTCGGTGCAGAGCACTCTCGACGAGATCGTCCGGCACGCCGTGAACCTGGTCGAAGGGTGTGAGAACGCGGGTGTGCTCATCCTGGAGAACCGGAAGAGTGTGCGGACACTGGCGGCCAGCAGCGATCTGGTGCACCAGTCCGACGCGGCGCAGCAGGACGCGGGGGAGGGCCCGTGTTTCGACGCGGCCCGTACCCTGCACGAGGCTTACCGGATCGAGGACATGACCGAGAGCCAGCCGCGCTGGCCCCGCTACGCCCCCAGGGCCCGGGAGTTGGGCGTCGGCAGCATGATGGGGTTCCTCCTGTTCACCGAGGAGGGTTCCCTGGGGGCGCTCGACATGTACTCCTCGCGGCCCGGTGTCTTCACCGCCACTTCCGAGAACGTCGGCTGGATCCTCGCCTCGCATGCGGCGGTGGCCTTCTCCAGTGCCCGCAGCACCGCCCAGTTGCACACCGCGATGGAGACCCGTAACGAGATCGGCGAGGCGCTCGGCATCATCATGGAGCGCTTCAAGGTCACGGATGACCAGGCGTTCGAGGTGCTGAAGAAGAGCTCCCAGGACCAGAACATCAAGCTCCGGGACGTCGCCCACACGGTCGTCACGACCGGGCGGATCCCCGGAGCCCGCTGACCCGGGCGCTTCCCCGGCCGGGCCTGGGTGCGCACGGCTACCGACGCTCCCACGGCGGGTCATCGGCGTGTGCGAGCTGTGTCTCCTCGATCAGCGGACTGCTCCGCAGCACCACGGGGGGCGCCGGTTCCTGCGGCCAGGCGGTGACGAGATAGCGCTCGGTGGGCACGGTGTTCGTCCCGCCGGGGTTCGACGCCCGTCCCCGGGCGTGCACCCTGACGCGGTACCAGCCCGGCCCCCGGGAGTTGAGCACCGGAAGTTCGGTGAGAACGGCGTCATGGGCGGAGGCCACCCGCAGCTCTCCCTCGACCGACCGCACACTGATCTCGACGACCTCTTCCCACGAAGCCGTCTGTTCGGGTGGGGCCGTGTCGGCGGCCTCGGCCCCGATCTTCACGAAGCCGGTGTGGATACCGGTACGCACCCATGCCCCGTATGCCATGGGCGCGGCCAGCCCGGCCGACCAACAGGCCGTACCGAAGGGTTCCTCGACATCATCCGTGATGCCGAAGATGCCATCGCTCACGAACATCACCGATGATGTGGGCATAGATCGGACTTTATCAAGGCGCCTCATCGGATACGGGGAGCGTGTGTGAGTGTGGCCCCGCGTCGTCCTCAGGAGGCGCGGCCCGCCTCGGGGACCGTTTCCTCCGGGGGTACGGGACCCGGTGGCGTACCGTCACCGAACGGGCGCCCGCCCAGCTCCTCCCGTCCGTGCGGGGCCGACCACCCCGAGAGATCGGGGCCGAGCGGCACGATGCGCCGGGGGTTGATGTCGGTGTGCACCTGGTAGCAGTGGCGCTTGGGCGTTCGGAGGCCCGCGTCTTGGTGGGAAGTGTGGTGAGCCCGCCGCGCTGGTGCGCTGCAAGGTTCGGCATTGAGGGGGGCGTCTACAGTAAGTGTGAATACTGGGGCAAGGCCATGGAGCGAGAACCTAGTATCCGGGCTGTTGGCGGAGACTTCTCACAGTAGCTACCCGGACTCTTTCCGGTCAACTACTTCGGCCGGAAGTATGTTGAATTGATTGGCTCACGAAATCCGAGCGCATCGAAGGTGCTTCAGCGCACAGAGTTGGAAGGGGTTGGATTGTGGACGTCATTTCAGACCCCTTCGCCTGAAATGGGAGTGAATCGGCGTCACGTAAGCGGGGTCCTTGAAAAGTCGGGAGGTGGGCGGTTCGCCTGCTGAGCACTGAATGTGACGGCTTGTCGATTTCTGTCGGCAGCGACCCTGGACGCAGAACAGGAATGGCTGCTGGTGATCATGTGGTGTCGGGTCCGTATGAGCACCGAGCGAGTCCATGCCTGCGCGCCCATCTTCCCGTATGCCGTCATGCCTTCGGCGACTGGGGGACTCCTCCAGTCGCCGACCCGCGGGAAAAACTCGCTGACCTGCGGAGTCACCTGCGGCCCCGCACCGCCCTCGGGCTGGCATGACGAACCCGGACACAAGATCACTTCTCAAGGGCCCTGTGGACCGACGGCTGATGAGATGGATTGACCGTCGATCAGATTCTTCGTGAAGGTCCGACTTGTTCAGACCCGGGTGAGGGACCTCGTCAACAACTACTTGAACTACTGAGATGGAACGGTTAAGTTGCCTTCTCAACTTCCGCAAGGTCACAAGTCGCGAGGCTTGCAGGGGAGGAGAACGGCAGTTCCGTTTCAATCAACTCGAACCGGAACACGAGCCACTAGGAGTACTCGCCATGAAAATCATGGTAAACGGAGAACCGAAAGAAGTCTCGAATTCTGCGGCAGTGGGTGGCGTCGTCGACGAGCACTCATCTTCCCGCCAAGGTGTCGCTGTCGCCGTCAATGAAACCGTTCTTACGAGATCGCTCTGGGACTCCACTCCGCTGACCGAAGGCGATCGGATTGAAATCGTAACCGCGATGCAGGGAGGTTGACATGAGTGCTGGCGATC
The DNA here is from genome assembly GCF_056431485.1 of Streptomyces sp. NPDC045899. Lineage (NCBI taxonomy): Bacteria > Bacillati > Actinomycetota > Actinomycetes > Kitasatosporales > Streptomycetaceae > Streptomyces > Streptomyces sp. NPDC045899. The sequence goes on along the minus strand of NZ_JBWKKP010000032.1, from coordinate 71,601 downwards.
CTCTATTCATCGACGGTGTAGAACTGACCTCACGACTCATGCTCGGCTCGACCGAGAACTGTGACCTGGACCTCTTGGACAGAGTGCTGTCGGCATCCGGAGCCCAGCTTGTCACCGCGGCGATACGCAGGAAGCCACCAGGCCCTACGAGCCCATCGATCCTCGACGTGTTCGGCCGACATGCCGTTCGCGTCATACCCAACACATCGGGATGCGCAACCGCGCGGGAAGCCATACTGACGACCCGGCTCGCCCGGGAGGCCACCGGTGCCAACTGGGTCAAACTCGAAATCACGCAAGACTCACGCTATCTGATGCCCGATCCGCGCGAACTGCTCACCGCAGCTGAAAAGCTCGCTGCCGAAGGGTTTGTCGTCATGCCCTACATGAGCGACGATCCCGGTTTGGCCAGGCGGCTGGAAGAGGTGGGTTGCGCCGCACTGATGCCGCTGGGCTCCCCCATCGGCTCCGGTCTCGGCATCGCGAATCCACGTAACATCGAGATGATCGTGGAACAGTCCAGCGTCCCTGTCATCGTTGACGCAGGCATCGGCACCGCGTCCGACGCCGCTCAAGCCATGGAACTCGGTTGTGCCTGCGTCGCGACCGCTACCGCCATTGTCGGCGCAGGCAACCCCCTACATATGGCCACGGCGATGCGCAAAGCCATCGAGGCGGGCAGACTTGCCCACCTGGCCGCGCGGATCCCCAAACGCCGCGAAGCCGTCGCCTCTTCACCGCTGACCGGCCACGCCGTCCTGCAGAGCCCACAGTGACTATCGAGAAGCTGCCGGGTGGGTCGCAGGCATCGCCACCATGATTGGTTGAGCGGCGGCAGGCTTGGCGTTACGACTGCCGGGCCGGTCTGAGCGTGACGTCGGCCAGTTCGGCGTCCCGAGGCAGGTCGATGGCTGTCAGAATGGCCGTCGCAACAGATTCGGGACTGATCAGGTGCGTGGGTTCGTAGTCATGTCCCTCGTACCGCAGCACCTGCTCTCCCATGGGGGTGGCCGTGCGGCCAGGGTGCACTGAGGTCACACGTACACCATTGCCGTGCTCCTCTGCCCGCAAAGTATCGGCCAGTGCCTTGAGCCCGTACTTGGACGCCGAATACACGGGAAAGGCCGTGCGCGTGCTCAGACCGGCGCTTGAGTTGACGAACACCACATGCCCTCGTGTGGACCGCAAGGCGGGCAGCACGAGCCGGGTCAGCTCCGCGGGCGCGATGAGATTGACCGCCAGCGTCGCTTCCCAGAGGCTGGCGGGCACCTCGACGACCCGACCAACGGTCAGACAGCCCGCGGCATGGACGAGCGAGTCCAGCCAGCTCGGTAGCCCCGCACGCTCTAGAGCCGTAGCGAGCTCCGCTGGCTGGGCAAGGTCCGCCACCACGACCCTGGCACCAGGAAATGTCTCGGCCAAATCCGCGGCCCGCTCCGGGTTCCGGGCCAGCAACCAAAGATCATCCCGGCGTGCATGCAGGCGCCTGGCAACTGCCGCACCGATGCCGGATCCGGCACCCGTGACCATATGTATCCTTGCCGACGGTCGCTCCACCTGGCACCTCCCGCGCCTTTTCATATGCAATCGTATCCATCTCTGCGTATTTATCGACAGCTGTGATGCTCTCGACTCTCGCGGTTATGGGGTCCGTGTCACCTCGTTGACCTGCGATGCCTTCTTTTCTTGTTTTCCCGCGTGGCCTGGGGTGATGCCGATACATCGCACCTTGATCAAGGCTTGCCGGCAGTGATATCGCCTTCGAGGGCGGACTCGAGGATCCTCTTCGTCAGCTGCGGCAGCAACCCGCCCTCGCCCGTCAGCTTGGTCCCGCCAGCCCTGGCCCGGACTGACCGATCGCTCTACCCGCCCCAAGATCACCCAGGTCACCTTCGAACCCACACCCGCCGAACTCACCCGCCCCACCAAGGACGCTGTCGCCCGCGCCGAGCTCGACCACGCTCGGCCGCCACCGGCAGCGATACTGTGCGCATCACCGCCCTCTACAACGACGGCATCACCCGCACAAGGATGACCGATGCCCTCGCCCTCTACACGAACACTCCCGGTCGGCTGTTCGGCTGCCAGGACCACGACGACCACCGCCTCAGCGAACGGCTCATCGTCGGCTTCCACCGCCTGAGGTTTCCTCGAACGGGCCGATCGGGTGGACTGGGATGACGGGCTCGACTTCCTCGATCAACTCGAGGATGGGCACCCTCAACGGCGCCTGGGTCGACACCATCTGGAACGCCAAGCCCACCAAACGCGAACGCGAAGCGGGCCGGCACCGACACGACCACAAATGGGAGTTGCGCCGAGCTCTGTATGAGCGTGGCATCGTCTCCCAGTTCGTGACCCGCCAGAGCGCACCGGAGCCCGACGACGCGGCAGAAACAGACACCGACGCTGAGGCCGAAGCACCCACTCCACCACCGGCATCCACCCCGGACAGAACCGGCAACAGCGTTCTTCGACCGCGCCATCGTGCCACCGACTGGCTCCACTCGGCAGCATGCAGGCGAGGATGCGGCCCTCTGCGTCAGCGGCGGATAGCGACGACTTCGACCTCCGCGTTCATCGCGCGCAGCCGCCTGACTGCCTGGAGCAGCGAGACCTGGGCAAGCCTGCGCAACCTCGCCATCGGCATCCACCGCCAGGACGGCCACACCAACATCGCCGCCGCCCTCCGCCACGCTGCCCGAGACCACCTGCGGCCCCTCACCGCCCTCGGGCTGGCATGACGAACCCGGACACGAGATCACTCCTCAAGGACCCTGGGGGAGACAGTGGGGGCGGGCGCTGGTCCGTGACTGGAATGGACCCGTCCGGTGTCCCACCGTACGACCCCGTTATCCGTCGGAGGCGGTCGTCGTGCGAGCCGGCGCGGCCAGGCCGATACAAGAGGCGCAGCCGGCGAACCGAACCGGCCGCGCCCTCACCCCTTCACCGCCCCCGACGTCAGCCCCTGCACGATATGGCGGCTCGCGAAGGCGAACAGCAGCATCGTGGGGAGGATGGTGAAGACGGCCGCCGCCGACATCGAGCCCCAGTCGATGTTGAAGCTGGAGATGAAGCCGTTGAGGGCGGTGGGGACGGTCTTGTTGCTGTCGCTGTTCAGCAGGGTCACGGACAGGAAGAGTTCGTTCCAGCAGTTGACGAAGTTGAAGATGAAGGCGGCGATGATGCCCGGCTTCATCACCGGGAACAGCACCCGGAAGAGCGCTCCGAAGCGGGAGAGGCCGTCGATCATGGCGGCTTCCTCCAGGGCGTCCGGGATGTTCTCGAAGAAGCCTCGGAGCATCACCGTGCAGAACGGGATGCACACCGCGATGTAGACGAGGATCAGCCCGAGGCGGTTGTCGACCAGTTGGAGGTCGGTCATCAGGAGGTAGAGCGGGCCCAGGGCGATGAAGGAGGGGATCATCTGGGTGACCAGGGCGGCCATCAGCAGTGCGGACTTGGTGCGGAACTCGAAGCGCGCCAGGACGTACGCGGAGAGCATCGAGATGGCGGTGGCGACGGCACCGGCGACCGTCGCGACGAGGAGGCTGTTGGTGACGTAGGTCCCGAAGTCGGCCTTGCCGAAGAGCGCGCGGTAGTTCTCCAGGGAGAGGTGCTCGGGCCAGTAGGCGATCGGGAAGGCGAAGATGTCGCCGGGGGCCTTGAGTGAGGTGATCGTGATCCAGTAGAGCGGGAACACGGTGAACACCAGCCACAGCCCCAGGAAGGCGAACCGCGCGGTCCGGCCGGCCGCGGTCGCTTTGCCGATCATCGCTTCACCCCTCGCTTCTCACGCGTGGCCAGCAGGAAGAAGACGGCGAACACCAGCAGCGTGGCGACGACGAGGAGACCGAGCGCGGAGGCCCTGCCGTAGTCGCCCTGCTGGGTGATCTTGATCATCCAGGTGGTCACGATCTGTGTCTCGTTGTTGGGTCCGCCACCGGTCATTCCGAAGATCAGGTCGGGGAAGTTGAAGATCCAGATGATCCGCAGCAGCACGGTGAGCGCGAGAGTGGTGCGGATGTAGGGGATGGTGATCTGGAAGAGGGTGCGTGTCCGGCTCGCGCCGTCCAGGGCCGCCGCCTCGTACAGCTCGTCGGGGATCGACTGCAGCGCGGCCAGGATCATGATGGCGAAGAAGGTGACGCCGTACCAGATGTTGGCGATCAGTACGGCGATCATCGCCATCTTCGGATCGGCCAGCCAGGCGACGGGTTCGTCGATGAGACCGGCCTTCTGCAGCAGATCGTTGACGACGCCGAACTCGCTGTTGAACATCCAGCGGAACAGGATGCCGATGAGGAACCCGGAGATCGCCCAGGGGAAGAAGACCAGCGCCTGGTAGAGCCCGCGGAAGCGGAACCGGCGGCGCAGCCAGAGCGCGAGTGCGAAGCCGATCACCAGTTGGGGCACGATCGAACCGAACACCCACAGGGCCGAGTTGCTCAGCACCGTGCCCCAGATGGGGTCGCCGAAGACATCGCCGAAGTTCTTCAGCCCTACCCAGGAGGTGTCGGTCAGATCCGTCAGCTTCCAGTTGCGGAACGCCATCTGGCTGCCGGCGACCATCGGGTAGTAGGTGAAGACCGCCACGAAGATCGCGGCCGGGGCCATGAAGGCGGCGATCATCAGACCACGGCGGGTGGTGAACTCCGGGCGCCGACGGCCGCGCACCGCCCCCGGGGCGGGCGAGCCGCCCCGGGGGAGGGACGAGCGTCCCGGCACTTTCGTGGGAGTGGCGGGCATGTTCACTTCTCCCGCTGCCACTTCGTGGTCCAGTACGCGTCCCAGCCCGCCAGCAGCTCCTTGGGCGTCATCTTGCCGAGCACCATCTTCTGCACATCGGCGTCGGCCTTCTGCTCCCATTCGGTCCACCAGGCCACCCCGCGCGGCTGGCTCACATTGAGGTAGGTGTCCGGATGCTCGGTCATGGTGACGTAGCTGGACCAGGGACCCGTCTTGTAGAAGGGGTCGTCGATCGCCCTCTTGAGGATCGGGACCAGGCTGTTCTTCTTGGTGAAGGAGGTGGACGCCTTGCCCTCGGAGAGGAACTTCACCAGCTTCACCGCCGCCGCCTTGTGGTCGCTGCCGTCCGCGACCCCCCATCCGGCGGTGGCCAGCGGCTGGACGGTCTTGCCGCCGGGACCGGCCACCAGCGGGGCGGTGTCCCACTGGTCCTTCGCCACCGACTTGGACTCCGAGACGGTGGCGATCACTTCGGGGTCCTGGAGCAGGAAGCCGGTGGAGCCGTTGGAGAACCCCTCGACCATCTCCGGATAGCCCCAGGAGACGGATGACTTGGGGGACGCCTCCTTGAAGAGCTTCAGATATGTCTTCAGGGCGTCCTGCGCCTCGGGCGCGGAGAAGATCGTCCTGCCGTTGGCGAGCTTGTAGCCGTTGCTGGTGTCGATCTTGTCGGCGACATACGCCTCGATCACGGCGGTGGCGTTGCTGTTGGCGTTGGCCCCGCCCCGGAACGCGTAGCCGTACCGCCGCTTCGAGGGATCGTGGATGGCGGTGGCCTGCTCCAGCAGTTCGTCCCAGGTGGCGGGAGGCTTGCTGAAGCCCGCCTCCTTGATCAGGTCAGTGCGGTAGAAGAGGCTCAGCCCGTAGAAGCCGTACGGCACGAAGTAGGTCCGGCCCTTGGTGTCCTCGGCGGCCTTGACGGCGTTCTCCGTCATGGCCTTCCAGCCCTTCCAGCCCCCCAGGTCCTTCTTCATGTCGTACAGCCAGCCGTTGTTCGACCACGGGCCGACGGTGATGTCCCGCACCTCGAGGACATCGACACCGCTGCCGGACTGGAGCATCTGCCGGATCTTCTGGTCGGCCTGTTCGGTGGGCGGTGAGATCAGATTGACCTTGATCTTGGGGTTCCGCTCCTCGAAGTCGGCTATGAGCTCCTTGAGCAGGTCGCTCCGGGCCGGGTTCGTCAGGCTCTCGACCATGTTGAGGGTGACCGTTCCGCTCTCACCGGGGCTCATGGTGGAGCAGCCGGTGAGGATCATCGTGGCGGCTGTGGCGAGGGCGAGAGCCGCCGTCCTTCTCTTCATCGTGCCGACCTCTTCCTGGGACTTCCTGGGGGTTTCCTGGGATGAACGCCGCGCTCGCAGCGGCTCGGGACGCAGGGGGATGTGTCGCTACGGCGCGCGATGGTGTGTGCGGGCCGCGGAGGCCCACGCGCCGAGGACGGGAACGCAGGATTCGGCGAAGTACTCGTAGTCGGCGGCCGTGTTGTAGACATGTGCGGACAGCCGCAGGTATCCGACGCCGCCGAAGCTGGTGAAGGCCGTCTCCACGCCCAGTTCCCCGGCCACCCGGTCGCGCAGGGCGTCGGCCTCCTCGCGAGTGGCGGCCAGTCCCGGGGGCAGCCGGACCAGCCGCATACCGGGGACCGGCATCCCGACGTCGACGGCGCCGCTGTCACCGGTGGGTCCGCTGAACGCGGCCCCGACGATCCGCTCGGCGTAACCGGCCAGGTCGTCCATGTAGCGGCGGGCGGTCTCCCAGCCCCAGGTGTGCTCGATGAAGCCGAGCGCCGTGGGCGCCGCGAGATAGCAGGTGGCGTCCAGCGTGCCCTGCTGATCGAAGCGGTCGGGGTACGGATCGGTGGCGCTCCATGAGTCGATCAACGGGTGGAGGTGCTCACGCAGCGGGCCGCGGGCGACGACCGCCGCGGTACCGCGCGGCGCGCACCCCCACTTGTGCAGGTTGCCGACCCAGACGTCACACGCCACACCGGAGAGCGGCTCGGCGATCAGCCCGGGCGCGTGCGCACCGTCCACCAGCAGGGGGATACCGCGCCGCCGGGCCTCGGCGCCGATCCGGTCCACCGGCATCCGGCGCGCGGTGACGGAGGTGATGTGGTCGACGACGATGAGGCCGGTGGCGTCGCCCACCTCGGCCATCACCGCCTCGTACGCCCGCTCCGCGTCCGCCTCCAGCGGCACCCGGGCGGTGCGCACCCGGCCGCCCCAGCGGCGGGCCAGCCGCTCGGCGCCCATGGTGACGGCCCCGTAGCCGTGGTCGGTGACCACGATCTCCCCGCCGGGGCGCGGAGCGAGCGCTGCGTAGACGGTGCTGACGCCCGCGCTCGCGTTCGGCACCAGGGCCAGGTCGCCGGGGTCGACCCGCAGGAACGCCGCGAGTTCGACCCGGGTGGCGGCGACGCGCCCCGGCAGCGCGGGGAACCACACCACCGGCGAGCGGTCCATCTCCTCGCGCAGCTGGTTCTGCCGCGTCTGCGCCACCAGCGGGACCGCCCCGAACGAACCGTGATTGAGATGGCGCAGGGCGGGGTCCAGCGACCAGGCCCGTGCGGCGGGCCGGCCGTCGGCGAGCAGCAGGGGGCGCGGCGCGGTGGTGACCTCGGTCTCGCTCACATGACTCCCCATCCACGGGACCCACCCCCTCCTCCTCGGGAGACAGCAGATCGCGACCAGGACATGTATGATGACTCCGCATGCTGGCATAGGGAATTTGCGCGAACAAGGGGTCTGCACGGGATAGTCATCAGATGAATCCCGATCAATGCATGGAAGACATCTGATGACTCCGGCCGAGAGCTGCCGTCCACCGCCTCGCTACAGTGCAGCGAGGCCGGTCGCGGAGCCGGTCGGTGGGGTCGGTCGACGGGGCTCGGCCCGGCAAGGAGGAGTCGGATGTCAGCAGTCGACAAGGCGTTCCACGGCCTGCGGCACATGATCGCGTCGGGACGTCTCGGCGCGGGCGAGCGCATTCCGCCCGAGGCGGACCTCTGCGAGGAACTCGGCGTCTCCCGCGGCTCGTTGCGCGAGGCCGTGCGGATGCTCGCCGCCCTGGGGGTGGTGGAACCGCGCCACGGCTCCGGCACCTTCGTCTCCCAGCTCCGGCCGGAGGACATCATCGGCAGTCTCTCGCTGACGCTGGAACTGCTGCCGCTGACGGGACTGCTGGAGGTCTATGAGATCCGGCGTGTGCTGGAGGCGCATATCGCGGCGAAGGCCGCCGCGCGGGCCACCCCGGAAGCGGTGGGGACGCTCTTCTCGCTCATCGAGGCCATGGAGGCGACCGACGACCCCACCGAGGCCTCGGAGCTCGACCACCGCTTCCACGCCGAGATCGCCAGGATCGGTGGCAACCCGACCCTGATGTCCCTGCTCGCCGTCTTCCGTGCCCGGTCCCGCAAGTACCAGGTGTTCAATCTGCCCGACGGACCCGAACTGCGGCGCAAGAGCGATGAGGACCACCGGGTACTGGCCCAGGCGATCGCCGATCGCGACCCCGGCGCGGCCGCGGGCGCCGCGGAGGCGCATGTGTCCCAGACGGAACGGTGGCTGCGCGCCTATATGCCGCCCATCGAGGAGAACGGCACCCCCGGCTGAGCCACCCGGCGGCAGCCGGGCACTGTGGTCAGCCGGTGCGTCCTTGACTCCCCTTCCGTGCCGTGACGGTGACCGTGACCTCGTCGGAGGCACCGGGCCGCGTCGTGACGCGCACCGTGCCCCGCTCTCCCGGCGGAACGGTTGACGGCCGGGCCTTCGCCGGGCCCCGGACCGTCACCCGCCACCCCGCGGCCGTGGCCGGAGTGGACAGTTCGCTGACGCCGGACCGCCCCGAGGGGGTGTAGACGAGCCGGAAGGTGTCCGTCGCGGGGTCGAAGTGCTGCCGGCGCACCGAGCCCGCGACGGCGGGGGCGAAGGGACGTGCGGTGCGCCCCTTGTTGGGGAGGAAGCGGCCGTCCTCGTCCATGGCGCAGTACCCGCCGCCGTAGCACCACACATACCCCGCCCAGCCCGAGCTGTAGCGGTCCAGCGAGGCGAGGGCGTCATCGTAGAACCGCCCCATGTGAGGCAACGAGCTGTTCCGCGGGCCCCATTCACCGACGACGACCGGTATCCGCTGCTCGGCCGGATAGCCGGTGACGGCGCTCTCGTAGTCCTCGAGCCAGCGCGCCGAGGGGTCGTAGTCACCGCCCGCCTCCATGGTGGCGTTGTAGAAGTGCGGTGCGTAGACCACCTTCGGGTCATGGACGCGGCCGAGGCCGGTGGGCAGCCCCTCGCCGACGATCGGGGTCGGTTCGACGAACAGCCGGCCGCGCCGGTCGACGGTGCGGATCGCGGCCGCGATCCGGTTGTACATCGGCGTCAGTTGCCCGGACTCGATGCGGTGGGCGGCCGCCGGAAGGTCCTCGCCCGGACGGAGCCGCCCCATGGGCTCGTTGATCAGGTCATAGCCGAGTACGGCGGGGTGGTGGCCCAGCCGCCGGGCGAGCACCTGCCACATCCTCGCCTGGGCCCGCTGGAGGTCCCGGTCCTCGTAGAGGTGCTCGAAGGCCGCCTGGACGGCCGGTTCGAAGTACTCCGCGAACCAGTCCTCCGGATGCGGGGTGAAGGGCAGCCCATCGGTGCGGGTGGCCCACTCGGGGATTCCGCGGTGGCCGAACTCCGGGCCGAAGACGTCCTGGTGGGCGTCGATGACGACCTGGACGCGCCAGCGGTGGGCCCAGTCCAGGATCCGTTCGATCGAGCGGAGGTAGCGCCCGCTGTAGTGGCCGCGCCGGGGTTCCAGATCGTCCCAGAAGACCAGCAGACGCGCGAAGTTGAAGCCTTGGTCGTGCAGATCGCGGAAGTGCCGCTCGGTGATGGCGCTGAGCGCGTCGGCGCCCCGGTGCGTCTTGTCCTCGACGTTCCAGCCGCGCAGGGTCAGCGTCCGTCCGCGGTCATCGGTGAGGGGTGGCGGTGCGGACGTCGGCGGCGACGGCGCGTCCGCCCGTGCGGCGCCCGGGGAGAGCAGTGCGAGGACGGTGGCCAGGACCACTCCCGCTCGGACCGTGAACCCGCACCTGACCATGGTCCCTCCCCATCGTCACGCCGACCCCCCTCGAACAGATGGCCACCGGGCCTCGAACTGAAACGTGGCCCGGTGGCCGGGTCCGGGTGGCGGCGTGATCAGGAGGCGATGTCGATGTGCATGTTGAAGCGCACCCCGTCGATCCGCACCAGCAGATTGCCCTGCACCCCGCGCTTGTCGAGGGTGCCACCCACATTGCCCTTGCCCAGGGCCGCCTTGTCCTGCGGCGCGTGGCTCACGAAGTCGGTGAAGACACCGCCGACGGCGCGCTTGGCGGCCTTGTCCCACAGCTTCCGCAGCTCCGCGTAGCGGCTGCTGTGCATGGGGGAGCCACCGAGCCCCAGATTGACCCGCTGCCCGCCCACATACGCCTGTGCGCACTCCTTGAGGACGTCCAGGACGATCGATCCGTTGAACACCGGGTCGCCCTCGACCACGTCGAGCAGATCACTGGCGTCGCCGTTCAGCTTCTCGAGCCGGACCTTCTTCGCGCTCGCCTTCGTCATGTCGTCACGGTCGCCGATGATGCACTTATGGGCTTCCTCGTAACCCGTGTCCTTGTCGCGGGCGATCCTGATGGTCGTGGCCCACTGCTCCGGGGTGATCCATTCCGGGTCGAAGCCGATGGAGTCACAGAACTCCCGCAGATCGGCGTCCGCTTCCGCGTCGGTCTTGGCGAACTTGGGCATATATCCCCCCTTGTCGTCATTGACGGTAACAAGGTCCCACGCACCGTCACCCGTGTCACCCGGTTTGACCGATTCCGCTCTTTCGGGGGAGGCCCTCGCGTTACGCGGCCGGTCCCTCCTCCTGGGTCCGGGCCATGGCGGTGTCGGCGTGTGCGAGGGTCTCCTCGACCACGGCGCTGTCATGGGCGGTGGACACGAACCAGTTGTGCATCGGATGGATGAGGGTGCCCTGCGCCGCCATGTGGACGGCGAACCGCCGCATCCAGGCGTGGTCCTCGTCCCCGTCCACGGTGGCGGTGGGGATGGCGGCCGGTCCGCTGATCCGCAGGGGAACGCCGTGGCGCTGCGCGAGCCGTACGAGGCCGGAGCCGAACGCCTCGCCCGCCTCGCGCATCCGGGCGACGCCGTCCTCCTGGCGCAGGAGTTCGAGGTTGGCGGCCGCCGCGGCCATGGCGGGGGAGGAGTTCCAGAACGTGCCGGCCAGGAACATCTCGTCGGCGGCGGCCCGCAGCCGCGCACGTCCGACCACCGCGGCGATGGGCCAGCCGTTGCCCAGTGCCTTGGAGAAGCACACGAGATCGGGGGAGAAGCCCAACGCCGTATGTGAACCCCGCAGGTCCAGCCGGAAACCGGCTCGTACGTCGTCGCTGATCAGAAGGGTGCCCCAGTGGTCGCAATGGGCGCGCAGGGCCGACAGCCAGGCGGGATCGGGCAGTTCGGACGCCCCCGGGATGGGATGGTGGAAGGGCGTGATCATGACCGCGGCGAGCTGGTGGCCCTCCGCGGCGAAGAGCGTGTCGAGCGCCCCGATGTCGTTCCACGGCAGGGTGAGTACGGTGGCGCGGTCGTCGGTGTGCCGCCCGTGCGGGGCGTTGCACCAGCCGCACCAGCTGTGCGAGCCGTGGTACGCGCCGTCGACCACGGCGACCGTCCGCCGGCCGGTGTGCGCACGGGCCAGCAGCAGGGCGGTCCAGGTGGCGTCGGATCCGCTGGTGCCCCAGGTCGCCCAGTCCGCGCCGTCCACCAGGTCGACCAGGAGCTCGGCGAGTTCCACCGAGGCCGGGGTGGCGGTGGTCAGTGTGGGGCCGCCCGCGGCGCGGCGCGCGGCGGGCGCGTCGATCTCCTGGCGCCCGTATCCGTTGATCATGGCGCCGTAGCCGCACAGGAAGTCGTTGTACCAGCGGCCGTCGGTGCCCAGCAGCCGGGCGCCCTCACCGCGTTCGGCGAACGCCGGATAGGCGTCGGGGTCGTACGCGGCGGGGTACCGGTTGTGTCCCCAGACGCCGCCGGGGATGACCCGGTGGGCCCGGCGCAGCAGGTCCGGTCCGTCGGTTCCGGTGGCCGGGCCGGAGGTGGCCACGTTGCGGACGGGCATGGCGGGGGTGGTCATGGGGTCCTCCGTCAGTGGCTCAGGTAGGGCGCGAGGCGCCGGGCGTCATCGGGGGAGGCGTGGACGAGGTCCTGGGCGGTGGCCATCCGCTGGTCCGCGAAGTCGAAACCCGGGGCCACGATCTCGCTGATGAGCCCCTCCGACACGCCCTCGGGCAGGAAGCTGGTCTTCCACCAGCCGCCCGGGCAGGTGAGGACCGGGACCTGGCCGCGGTCGGCGTCCCAGCCGAGCACCTGCTGCTCCAGACGCCCGTCCGGAGCGAGCATCAGATAGGTGATCGGGCCGCCGGAGTGCAGGAAGTGCGTGATGTCGGAGACGTTGCCGTGCAGATGGCCCACGGGCGACCGGCTGTCCAGCAGATAGTGGATGGTGTTGGCGAACAGCCGTGTCCCGCTCGGGGTGTGCACGGTGCCGGCGGATTCGTAGAGTTCGCGGAAGTAGCCGCCCTCGACATGCGCCGTCATGCCGAGGAGTTCCGCCGTGGTGCCGCTCGCACGGGGCGCGCGGATATCCGCCGCGGGCGGCACCGGGTCCGGCAGCCGGGCCGGTTCCGCGGTCTGCCACTCGGCGTCGCCGGGCACCGACGCCTCGCTCCACAGCAGGGACTCCTCGGCCAGCGGGGCGAGGGCGTGCCAGGTGCCCGCGGGCACCGTGCACTGCGCCACCTGGCCGACGGCCGCGTCGGCGCCCAGCACGGTGGTGTCGGTTGCGCCGGGGCCGGAGGTCACGACGGCGGCGGGGGTCCCGGTGTGGAAGAACAGGACGGTGTCGGCCGTGCTCCGGCGCCAGACGGAGGCGCTGACCGGTGTGCGCAGCAGGGTCCGGCGGCGCATCACACAGGTGCCGTCGGCGAGGGTGGTGTCGTACCAGGGGCCGGTGAACCAGCCGTCGGGCCCGTCGTCGGTCAGCCGCAGCGCGCCGGTCAGCGCGGTGGCGGTGGCCGCCGGGAGGGCGGATGCGGGGTGCTGTGCCATGGGAGTGCTCCGAAGTCAGTACCGGTAGTGGTCGGGCTTGTACGGGCCTTCCACAGGTATGCCCTGGTGCTGGGACTGTTCCTCGGAGAGCGTGGTGAGTTCCATGCGCAGATGGCCCAGATGGAGCCGGGCGACCTTCTCGTCCAGGACCTTGGGCAGGGTGCTCACGGCGGTCGGCCGGACGGCGGTGGCCAGGTGGAGCTGGGCGAGCACCTGGTTGGTGAAGGAACTGGACATGACGAAGGACGGATGACCGGTGGCATTGCCGAGGTTGAGCAGCCGTCCCTCGGAGAGCAGGATGACGGCGTGGCCGTCGTCGAAGACCCACTCGTCGACCTGCGGTTTGATGGGCACCCGGTGGGCGGTGCCGCAGCCCTGGAGCCCGGCGACGTCGATCTCGGCGTCGAGGTGCCCCATGTTGCCGACGATGGCCTGGTGCTTCATACGGCTCATATGGCCGGCGGTGACGACCCGGGGCGCGCCGGTCGCGGTGATGACGATGTCGGCCTCCTCCAGGAACCTTTCCAGAGCGGCGACCTGGTAGCCGTCCATGGCGGCCTGGAGGGCGCAGATGGGGTCGATCTCGGTGACGACGACCCGGGCGCCCTGGGCGCGCAGCGCCTCGGCACAGCCCTTGCCGACGTCTCCGTAGCCGCACACGACGGCCAGTTTGCCCGCGATGAGTGTGTCGGTGGCCCGGTTCAGCCCGTCGACGAGCGAATGGCGGCAGCCGTAGCGGTTGTCGAACTTGGACTTGGTCACCGAGTCGTTCACGCTGATGGCGGGGAACAGCAGCGCCTCGGCGTCGGCGAGTTGGTGGAGCAGCCGGGCGCCGGTGGTGGTCTCCTCGCTGACCCCGCGCACCCTGCCCGCCGTGCGGCTCCAGTGGCCCGGGTCGGCCGCGCTGCGGTCCCGCACCAGCCGGGCCGCCTCGGGCGGCAGGGCCGGTACGGACGCGGTCAGATCACGCCCGGCCTCGTGGGCGACGCCGTGGTGGATCAGCAGCGTCATCCCGGCGCCGTCGTCCAGCAGCATGTCCGGTCCGCCGCCGTCCTCCCACGACAGGGCGCGGTCGGCGCACCACCACAGTTCCTCGCGGCTCTGGCCCTTCCAGCCGAACACCGGGACGGCATGCGGTCCGGCGGCCAGCGCCGCCGCCGCCTCGTCCTGGGCGGAGTCCTGGTGGGAGCCCGCCCAGCGGACCCGGGCGCCCAGCGCGATCAGCGTCTCGATGAGGACGGCGGTCTGGACGGTCAGATGGAGGAAACCCGTGACGCGGACACCGGACAGGGGCCGCTGTGCGCCGTATTCGGTGCGCAGCGCCATCAGGCCCGGCATCTCGTGCTCGGCCAGGGAGATGGCGCGGCGGCCCGCCGCGGCGAGACCGGTGTCGGCCACGGCGAAATCCTCGCGGGTGGCGAGGGCGGTGGCGGCGTCAGTGGCAGTGGCAGTGGCGATGTCGGTGTCGGTGGAGGGAGTCACGATGGCGGTCTGCTTTCGGGTCGGGGGCGGTTGCGGAGTACCGGCGTCGGCGCGCGAGTCAGAAGTGATCGCTGCCTCCTGAGCGCCGCCCCCGGTTCATGAACACGTCGAACGCGACCCCGGCCGCCGCCAGCCACAGCGCCCCGCACAGCAGGGCCAGACCCGCCGCGGCGAGGACCGGGCCCGCGCCCGCGCCGTCCCCGACGAGCCGGAGCGCGTGCAGGCTGTGGGTGAGGGGCAGGAGATCGGCCAGCAGCCGGACCGGGGCGGGCCAGTGGGAGACGGGCACGTTCACCCCGCACACGATCATCATGACGAGATACGCGGCGCTGGAGACGATGTTGCGCACACCGTTGGCGTTGAGGACGAGCGCCGCGAGGAACAGCCCGAAGCAATAGGTCGTCAGGGCGGTCAGCACGACCAGGAGGACGACCACCGGGATCTGGGCCGGCGCCCAGGAGACACCGAACAGCGGGGCGAGACACAGCAGCGCGACGACCGAGGTCCCGCTGCCGCTGATCGGCCACTGCAGGCTCCGTCCGAAGAAGACCCAGACCGGTCGGGCCGGTGCCGCGGCCAGGAGGGGCAGGGTGCCGGAGATGCGCTCCCAGGTGGTGGAGGCGACGACCGACATGCACTCCAGGGCGCAGGTCATCAGGGAGTTGCCGAGGGCCAGATAGGCGAGGTGCTCCTCGTCGCCACCGCGTCCCAGCAGGGTGAAGAAGGTGACCTGGGCCAGCATCCGGCCGAGCCAGCCGAAGGTCCAGATCCGCCAGGTGTAGACGGCCCGCATATCGGCGAAGGCGTTGGCGGCGCTGTGGCGGATGACGAGAAGGGGTTCCACGGCTGGGCCTTTCACGTCCGGGTCAGGGTCCCGGTGCGGCGCACGCGCAGGACCACCCGGTGCAGCAGCAGCATGCCCGTGCCGTATCCGGCCGCCCCGAGGGCTAGTACGGCCAGCAGGCGCAGGGCGGGACGGGAGACGGGATCGGTGGCGAGGCTGTCGCGCAGCAGGTCGGCGCTCCACGACAGGAACACCGCGCAGGAGGCGGG
Organism: Streptomyces sp. NPDC045899; assembly: GCF_056431485.1. Lineage (NCBI taxonomy): Bacteria > Bacillati > Actinomycetota > Actinomycetes > Kitasatosporales > Streptomycetaceae > Streptomyces > Streptomyces sp. NPDC045899. The sequence continues at coordinate 56,182 of NZ_JBWKKP010000032.1, read as the reverse complement.
CCTGAGCCACTGCGGCAGCACGCTGACGGGTACCAGCACCCCGCCGAGCAGGTAGAAGGGGAACGTGAGCGTGTTCTGCAGGGTCCGCGCGGAGGGGGTCAGCACGAACAGGGGTGACAGCAGGCCCGCCGTACCGGCCGTCGCCAGGGCGGTGGCCAGCAGGCACGCCACCCCGACGACCGGGTGGGGCAGGGCGATCCAGCGGCCGAAGAGCGCTCCGGCGACCAGCCAGGTCTCGGCGAAGGCCATGCTGCCGACGACGACCACCGAGCACATCCGGCCCAGGAAGGTCAGGGCCATCGGGGCCGGGGCCGCGATCTGCCCCTCCAGCGTGCCCAGATCGCGGTCCTCGGTCAGCGCGCTGCCGGCCACCGAGAGCGCCAGCGCCCACAGGGACATCAGGGTGGGTGCGACGACCGCGTACGAGGTCAGTTCATGGCGTCCGGTGTAGGCGTTGATACTGAGGAAGACGGTGGTGAGCAGCGGCGCGGTCACACAGACCAGGAAGGTGTCGGGTGACCGCCGGGACAGCCGCAGCTGGAAGAGGAACCCGTTGAGGAACAGCCTCATGGCCTCACCCGCATGCCCTGCCGGCCGATGAGACCGAGGTAGACCTCTTCCAGACCGGGCGGCGCGGTGGTCACGCGGGTGACACCGGAGGCCACGAGGAGGCGCAGGACCTCGCCCACGGTGTCCGCGTCGGCCGTGACGACGCGGATCGAATCGCCGCCCAGCGGCGTCACCGACTCGGTGCCGGGCAGGGCGCGCAGGGCGGTGACCACCTCGGGCGGGACGTCCGTGGCGTCGATCCGGTCGTGCCGGGCCAGGAGCGCGCCGACGGAGTCGGTGGTCTCGGTGGCGATGACGCGTCCGCGGTCGACGAGGGTGACACGGTCGCAGAGCGCCTCGGCCTCTCCCATGTCATGGGTGGTCAGCAGGACGGTGCGGCCGTCGGTGCGCAGCTCGGTGATCATGGCGCGGAAGTCATGGGCGGCCACCGGGTCCATACCGTTGGTGGGTTCGTCCAGGATGAGCACGGGCGGGTCGGTGATCAGTCCGCGGGCGATGTGCACCCGCTGTTTCATCCCCCGGGACATGGTGTCGACCCGGTCGTCGGCGCGGCCGCTGAGCCCGGTGCGCTCCAGGAGGGCGTCGGTGCGGCGGCGCAGTTCCTTCCCGCCGAGGCCGTACAGGGCGCCCCAGAAGCGCAGGTTCTGCCGGGGGGTGAGCCGTCCGTACAGACCGCGTTCGCCGCCGAAGACGATGCCCACGGTGCGGCGGACCACGTCCGCCTCGGTCCGTACGTCGTGTCCCAGGACCTCCGCCGTGCCGCCGGTGGGCAGCAGGACGGTGCTCAGGATGCGGCACAGAGTGGTCTTGCCGGCTCCGTTCGGCCCGAGCAGGCCGTGTACCTCGCCCTCCTCGACGCGCAGGTCGAAGGAGTCGAGGGCGAGGTGGTCCCGGCCGCGGTCGGTCTTGCGGCCCGCGTAGGCGCGGGTGAGTCCGCGGGTGTGGACGGCGGCGGTCATCGCCCCGCCCCATCCGCGGTTCCGGTGGGCTCGGGCGGCAGCGCGAGCCGCCAGAGCACATGGTCGGTCAGCCAGCCGCGGGCGGTGAGGGTGGAGACGACCCGCTCCCCGGGGTCGGAGGTGAGGGTCGGGGAGTGGACGACGTTGCCCAGCAGCGGCAGGTCACGGTCGGCGGCATGGGCGGCCGCCACGGCGGTCAGCGCCGTGGTGGCCCGGCGCCTGAGTCCGTCCCCGGCCTCGACGAGGATGTCGAAGAGTTCCACGGTATGACGGCCCGTCACATCGTCATAGGCGTCGTCCATCAGTGTGGCGTGGCCGATCACGGTGTCCTCGTCGACCACCACGTAACTGGCGCGCCCCGGCGCGTCCAGCAGCGAGTCGACGACGTCGGGCGGGGCGGACCGGCCGGGGCTGCCGTGGGCGTCGGCCGCGGCCGTGAGGGCGGTGGCGAGCCACCGCGCGATCAGCGGCCGGTGCTCCGCCGTGGCGGGCAGGACCGAGACCGGGGTGTCGTCCGCCGCCGTCGGGCCGCCTTCCACCCGGCCCTCGTGGCGCAGATAGGTGATGAGCCGCCGCCAGGGCGCCGGGGGCGAGATGTCCCCCGGGACCCGCAGCACGATCGCCTCGGCGGCGGGGTCGGCGCCGCGCGCCAGCCGGACGAGTTCGGACCACCACCCGGGCCGCCGGATCAGTTCCGGGTCGCAGTGGGTGACGAGGAACTGACGCTCACCGGTGACGGGTTCGTCGTAGCCGCCCGCGACGAAGGGCAGGCCCTGGTGACGGGAGAGCAGTCCCGCCTCCTCGGCGCCGTCGAGATACGCGGGACTGACGGTCATGAGCGCTCCGGACGGATGGTGACGACCAGGCCGTCGAGCACCTGACGGGCCGCCCCGGCGACCTGTCCGGCGGTCACGGACCGCAGGGCGGCCTCCGCCGTCTCCACGGTCCAGGCCGGGTCGGCGACGCGGTGCCGGGCCAGCAGGCGGGCGTGGTCCAGCGCGTTCTCCTGCCCGAACAGCAGGGCGCTGCGGGCCTGCCGGCGGGCGGCGTCGAGATCGACGTCGGAGGGACCGTGTGTCGCCATCTCCTCCAGCGCCCGGGTGACCGCCTCGATGACGGCCTCGCCCTTGCCGGTGTCGGCGCCGACCAGGACGCGCCAGGCGCCCGATTCGGTGTAACTGCGGTCCCACGCCTGGAAGGAGTAGGCCAGACCCTTCTCGCCGCGCAGCAGGCGGTACAGCGGGGAGGACGGACTGCCGCCGAAGAGTTCGGCCAGGATCTGGAAGCGGTGCCGCTCCCTCGCGCCGGTGACGGCGGAGCGGGCGCCGACCGCGACCCATGTGAAGTCGTCCGCCCAGCGCGGCGCGGAGCGCCGGGGAGCGGTGTCCAGGGGAACGGCGTGCCGGGGGAGCGGCGGTGCGGCGGCACCGGTGGCCGCTTCGGCCGCGGCGGGAAGGTTCCCGGGGGTGAAGGGGGCCACGACGACGAGCGCCGCCCGGCTGGGGAGCAGCCGCTCGCGGTGTCCTTCGGTGACCGCGGTGAGGTCGAGTGCCCCGACCTGGGCCGCGGTGCCGCCGACGGGGCGTCCCAGGGGATGTCCGGGGAAGAGATCGGCGAGGAAGGCGTCCTGGACCACATCGACCGGGTCCGCGGCCATGGCGGCCAGTTCCTGGAGGACGACCGTCTTCTCGGCCTCCAGCACACCGGCGTCGTGTTCGGGACGGGTCACGGCCCGCAGCAGCAGGTCGAGCACGTCCTCGGTGTCCTCGGCGAGGACCTGCGCGTGGAAGAGCATCTGCTCCAGACCGGTTTCGGCGTTCGCCCGGCCGCCGAGGCGTTCCACCCGCTCGCACAGCGACTCGGCGCCGCGCAGCGGATTGGCCATCAGCAGGTGTTCCAGGACATGCGCCAGACCGCCGTGTTCCACGGGGTCGTGGCGTGCTCCGTAATCGACGGCCAGACAGATGCCCGCCGTGCGCAGTCCCGGGTCGACGACCGAGGAGATCGAGGTGTGATCGAGCATGTGTGGTGTCCTGCCTGGAGGTGTCGACCGGGCGACGGGGTGGCGGTGGGCGCCACCGACGATGCGGTGGCGCCCACCTCTCACTGCGTGATTCAGCGCTTCTTGATCTTGTCGAGGCGCGGACGCATGGCGCTAACGTGCTGCATGTCGAATCCCCTTTCCTGAGTCGTTGGCAGAATCTTCCCGTTGCCTTCCTCTTCGGCGTCCGGGAGATCTCCTGCCGCCGAGTGGAAATCTGCCATGGGGGCCACCCCGGATCCAGAGGTTGTCCGGTGTCCGCTCGCAAGGGCAACGGCGCAACGCGGGAATGCGGCACACCCGGGGATTGCGGTGCCTGAAAAAGGCGTTCCACTCGCTTCCGGGTATCGCGGAACCCCCTGCCCGGTCCGGCTATTTCCTTTCCCGTCGGGCAACGGACAACTGTCGCCCGCGTGGAGTGGGAGCGACATCGTGGAGGGAGTCGCCGTACGTGTTCCGGCGGCCCTCCCGAACCGTGGCCGCCGGACGCGTGAGAGAAAGGCATCCGAACGTGAATCCCGACAACGCTCCGCTCGACACCACCCCGGAGGGCTGCCTGTTCGTGCTGTCCGGCCCCTCCGGCACGGGCAAGACCTCGCTGGCCCAGGCGCTCATGGACTCCGACCCGGACATCGGCTACACCCGGTCGGTGACGACCCGTCAGCCGCGCAGCGCGGCCGAGCGGCTCTACGACCATGTGAGCCGTGAGACGTTCCTCCGCATGATCGACGAGGGCGCCTTCGCCCAGTGGATCCACCCCTCGTTCGACGAGTTCTACGGGACGCTGCGGGGGCCGGTGGAGGCCGCCCTCGAAAAGGGGCAGGATCTCGTCTTCGACTACTCGCCGGAGGGGTACCTCAACCTCAAGCGGCTCTATCCCGCCCATACGGTGGGCATCTTCGTGATGGCCCCGAGCGTGGCGGAGATGAGGACCCGGCTCAGCGGGCGGGGCAGTGAGAGCGACGAGGAACTGGTCCTGCGCAGGCGTATGGCGGAGCGTGACTTCGACTTCGTCGACCAGCACGAATACCACGTGGTCAATGATGAATTCGAGCGCACCCTGCGCCAGGTGCAGGCCATCCGGCTCGCCGAGAAGGCCCGTGTCCGGCGCCAGCACGGTCTGCTGGCGTCGTACGCGGCCCACAGACGCCCCACGCTGCTGCGGTACTACGATCCGCCGGTGGGGTAGGCGGCGTCGGCCCATGGAGGAGGGGGGGGGGGGGGGGGGGGGGGGGGGGGGGGGGGGGGGGCGGGCGGGGGGGGGGGGGGGGGGGGGGGTGGGGGTGGGGGGGGGGGGGGCCCCCTCCGCCCCCCCCCCCCCCCCCCGCTCCTCCATGACGGCGGTTCGGGGTCTCAGCCCTGGTGCTCGGAGCGGTCCCGGTGCCGCAGTTCCTCGCCCGCCTCCGCCAGCGCGGCGGCCATCTCGCGGCGCCGGCCGCCGCCGAGGTCGTCCAGGAGACGTCGCCGTGCGGCGCGCGCCAGGGAGCCCGCGGGGGCCTGCGCCGCGCTCCACCCGGCGACCCGGAGGCGGAACAGCTCCTCCTCCGGGGAGCCGGGGCGGGCGTGGCCGATCGTGACCCCGAGGACATCGCGCACCAGCCGGCGGGCCTCCCGCAGCTCCGTGTCACCGGCTCCGCCGACCGCCCACACCTCCGTCAGGAGGTCACGCAGTCCGCCCTCGGCGGCGCGGTCGAGGTCGGTGAGTGCCCACCGGCGGTGGTGCCTGCGCAGCGGATGCAGATCGAGCGCGAGCCCGGCAAGACGCAAGGACGCCTCGCGGAGCGCGTCCGCGTCCTGGGGCGCGGTGTGCAACAGCTCTTCCACCCGGGCCAGTTCCGCCTCGCGGAATGCGGCCGGCACCGGCAGCCGTACGGCTGCCGCGCGCAGTTCCTCACCCACGCCGCCGCGGTCCCACAGCACCACCCCGGCCAGGGCCGCGACCGTGCCCAGTGCGGCCGGATCGGCGGGGGCCCCGGTGGCGGCGCGGCGGGCGTCGGCCATGCCGATGGTCCGCACGCGGACGGGGACCCCCTCGGCCGTCGCCGTGTCCGCCCCCGCGTCCGTCGTCGGTGCGGACGGTGCGGACGAGGCGGACGGTGCGGTGTCGCGGACGATGAGCAGGTCGATGCCGGACCGTGTCGAGGTGCGCCCGCGTCCGGCGGAACCGTGCAGGAACACCGCCACCACCGCCGGGTCCCGGCGCCGTCCCACGGTGAATCGCCAGGCGGTGTCGACCAGTTCACGGGACCTCATGTCGTCCCAGCCGTCACAGTGCTCCATCAGCCGACCGCCCCTGAGCGCCGCCGCCGCGTGCTCCGCCCGCAGCCCGTCGGTCACCTCCTGGACGGCCCGGCGGCGTCCGGCGAGGCTGACGAACGCCGAGCGCAGTACCCGCTCGGGATGGAGCCCGGTCTCCCGCAGCCGGCCCCCGGCCGTGGTGTCGCCGGGCCGCAGCCCGAACCAGGTGGTGGCGTCCTGGAGCGCCTCCACGGCCCCGTTGCTCAGATGGACACCGTTGTTGGTGCGACGCACCGGCGTTCCGTCGGCGTTGCGCAGCGCCAGGGCCCCGGCCCGGGCGTCGCCCCGCAGACTGCCGGGCAGGGCGCGTTCGGGATCGGTCACACCGCAGAACTCGCGGCGCATCCGGTCCCAGGGCAGCGGTGTGCGGGAGTGTGCCTCCACCAGGATGGCCAGGGCCTGGTGGGCACTGTCGCGCAACTGGGCCAGGACGCCCGGGAGATGGGGGTTGAGCACCACGAAGGGACGTCCGCCGTGACGGCCCGGGTCCTGGAAGACATTGAGGTACAGACAGTCGCCGACCCCGTTGGGGCCGTCGGGCGCACCGCTGTCCAGACCCCACCGCAGGGTGGACCGCTCGCTCCACTCGTCGAGCAGCGCTGGCGGCACTCCCAGGTCCTCGGTGACGGCCCGGGCGGGCAGCACCGCGACGGCGTCGGCGCGCTCGCCGAAACGCTCGGTGAACGCGGGGGTGTCGTACAGCCGCAGGAACCGCGCCCGTTCGTGCACCGACAGCTCACCGCGGTCCGCGAGATCGACATGGGGCAGGTAGTGGTGCGAGGCGAGGTCCTCGTCCCGGATCCGGGAGCCGGACAGCAGCCGGGCCCGGGTGGCCCGGTAACCGCATTCGGCCAGGCGGTCGGCGAGTGCACGGAGCGTCTCGGACAGTACGCGGACACCGGGTTTGAAGACGACGACGCCGTCGACGGGCACGGGGGTGACCGTCCCGGCGGACGGATGGCTCCATTCGCCGGTGCGCAGCACGTCCTCGAGCCCGGGAGAGCCGCAGGCGCCGGCGTCCGGTACGCGGCGGGCGCGCCGCAGGAACTCCGAGGCGGCCCACCAGGTGGGATCGGGACCGGTGTGGTCGCGCGCGTCGAACACCGCGGTGCCGGCGGCGTCCTCCGGTGCGACGGGGCCCTCCCCGGAGCGGGTGACGGTGACGGAGTGCCCCGCGTCCGCGAGGAGCGAGACCAGCCGCCCGGTGTCGATGTCCCCCTTCACGGAGACGGCCTTCACGGGGACCGCCTTCACGGAGGCGGCCGGGGAGGGGGAGGACGGACGGACGTCGGAGACGGGGTTCATCGGGCCTTCCGGGGATCGCGTGGACCGGTTCAGCGGGCGCTGTAGGGCAGCAGCCGCCCCGCCAGCCGGGGGAATCTGCGCAATACGTCGGTGGGGGACTCGGCCGGTCCCGGCATGGCGGTGGGGCCGCAGTGGGCCTCGCCGGTGGTCGCCGCGGGCGTCCCCGCGGGGAGACCGGCGGCACGCCACCAGCCTCCCGGCACGGTGACGGCCATGATCTGCCCGGCGCCCGGGTCCCGGCCGAGCAGGTACTCGTGCAGGGTTCCCTCCGGGGACAGCGCGACCAGTTGGAACGGCCCGCCGGCGTGGAGGAGGTAGGTGACGTCCGCGGCGGCCCGGTGCAGGGGGCGCACCGGAACGCGGCGGGTGAGGACCCGGGTCAGCCCGGAGGGGAACCGGCCAGCGGGACCGGTGCGCACGGGGCGGTCCGGATCCGGGTCCGCGCCGGTGACCTGACGCGGACCTTCCCCGAGTACGGGCCGCAGGGCCGGGGGGCCGGGACGGTCGTCGAACTCCCAGCCGTTCCCCCGCGCCGGGGTCTCGGTCCACAGGGCGAGGCTGCCGGGGGCGGGGCTCAGGGTGTGACTGACCCGTGCCGGAAGGGCGAGTTGGGGGAGGTGGCCGGCGGCCGGATCGTCACCGAGGACCGCGAGCGCGGTACCGCGCGCGGCATCGCGCAGATGCACCTGTGTCACGGCCCCGGGGTGCGCGAAGAGCACGGTGTCCGTGGTGGCGCGGCGCCAGCGCAGCCGGGTGCCGGGACCGAGCAGCCGGGTGTGCGCGGACGAGGCCCCGGGGGCGCTCCGGGCGACCGGCGCGGACCAGCCGCCCGCTTCGTCCGGTGCCAGGCCCATCGCCGAGACGATGCCTTCCACCTGTGTGCGCATGGGCCGTCCTTTCGGGCACGAGCGGTCCGTGACCCGGAGACGGCCACAGGCGGATGTCCCGCGGCGGTCAAGTCTCATCGCGACGCCCATGGCGCTCAAGGGGATCGGGGTTTCCGCTTTCGTTGCGCAACGGGCAACGAAAAGACGGGTGGGAAACTCTTCCGATGGCCTCGACTGCCCCCATTTCACGGGGTCATTCCCTTCCCGGTGCCTCATCGAAGGGCACCGGACAACGACTTGCCGCCATTACCGGGCGCTTTCACGATGGATTTCATGACCGCCTCACCCACATCGGCATCCGATATCACGGTGCGCACGCTGTACGACATCTTCGACGTCTCGGAGGAGGAAGGGCCGGGCCGTCTGGTCTACAAGGCACGGCAGGCGCATTACACGCTCCCCTTTCTCGTACTGTCCGCGCTCCAGCGGGAGGGTGAGCCCATGGGCCCGGCGGCCGCGGGTGAACTGGCGAGGGCCCGGCGCCGCGCCGAGCACTACCGGAACCTGGTCGCGGAGCTGCCCGGTGATCTGCCGTACACCGTGATGAAGGGGCCGGCGCTGGCGGCCGCCTATCCTCCCGGGGTGCTGCGCCCCCAGGGCGACGTCGATCTCATCGTGCCCGACGAACGCCAGCTGTGGCGCGCGGTGGGGGAGTTGAGCGCGCGGGGTGAGCCGGACCGGGTCTGGGTGACGGTGGTGGGACCGGAACACCATCTGCTGGTCACGCTGGTCTGGCCGCCGGAGGAGCCGCTGCTCGACCCGGAGCACCGGGTGGAGCTGTCGACGGCGGGGCTGCTGGGTGACTTCGCCGCCGTACCGGTACGGGTGCGGCCACCCGCCGACCCCACGCTCTCCGCGCTGGTGTGTCTGGCGGAGGAACGGCTCCAGCGGCTGTTCCACCCCCGGGACGCGCTGGACCTCTACGCGCTCGCGGGCCAGGGGGACGGACCGTCCGGGGACGAGATCGTCGACGCCGCCGCACGCATGCTGCTGGCACCGGAACTGGTGGAGCTGATCACATACACGGCCGAGCTGCTCCCGGTGGACCGCTTCACCGGTCTGCTGCCGCGGCTGGAAGAGGCCGCCGAGGCCGAACGGGCGCGGCGGGCCGGGACGGAGCCCGGACCGGAGCCCACCGGGGTGCGGGAGACCCTGGCCGCGGGCGGCCCGGTGCACGGCATCGCGCTGGGGTCGCCCGACGAACTGCGGGGCCTGGAGACGACGCGGGTGCACTGGTACGGGGACGAGGCGCTGCTGCTGACCCCCGTCGGTGCCTATCTGCTGGTGTGTGACGCGGTCGTGCCGCGCGAGCGGCACGCCGGAGCCCTGGAGGAACTGGACCGGCTGCGCGAGGGCGGTATACCCGGCGGGACGCGCGGACCGGTGGCGCCGACGGTCCGGACATGACCGCTCCGCTCGGGTCACGCACTGTCCCGGCCGGTCTCGACGGAGCGGACGCATTCCAGGGCGAAGGCCCGCAGGATGGAGTCGAAGGAGAACTCACCGTCCGCGCACCGCACCATGTGCACATTGGCCAGGGACCGCAGCACCCGCCTGGCCCCGGTGGCCCCGGCGCCCAGCAGGCCGGCGGCTTCCCGCACCGTGAACCCGCCGAACGCTCCGGTGCCCAGGATCCGGAAGGCCCGTGCCGCCTCCACGTCCAGTGCGCGGTAGGAGTGGCCGAGCAGCCCGCTCAGGGTGGTGGTGTCGTCTTCGGAGATGGACAGGAAGCAGAGCAACGCGGCGTTGTCGATGACCGCGTGCGGGGCCTCCACCGGTGGCCAGGTGTGTTCGCTGGCGGCCACCCGGATCGGCAGGGGGAGGTGGCAGCACGCCTCCACCAGGCCCCGCGCCGCCTCCTCGTCCCAGGTGTCCTCGGTGAGCGAGGCGACCAGCCGCAGGCCCTCCGCCGTGGTCATCGGGGGTACGGTGACGCGCCGGACACCGTCGCGCGCCACCAGTCCGGGCATCCGGTTGCGGCTCGTGATCAGCACCAGACAGCCGGGCTCGGCCGGCAGGAGGGGCCGGATCTGGGCGGCATCGGCCGCGTTGTCCAGCACGATCAGCAGCCGCCGCCCGGTGAGTTCGGTGCGGAAGCGGGCGGCCAGCGCCTCGGTGTCCTCGGGCAGGGTGCCGGCGGCCGCGCCCATCGCCTGGAGGAAGCCCCGCAACACCGTGGAGGGCGAGGTGGCTTCCGGCGCCGGGCCGAAACCGTTCAGGTCGGCGAAGAGGGTGCCGTCGGGGAAGTGCCGGGCGGTGCGGTGTCCCCAGTGGACCGCCGTGGTGGTCTTGCCCGCGCCGACGGGACCGTCGAGGAGGACGACCGCGCTCCGTCCGGCATGGGGATCACCGAGCAGTTCCAGTGCGGCGTCGAGCCGGTTCACCAGCTCCTCCCGCTCGATCACATCCGGTACCACGCGCGGGAGTTGCGCCAGCGACGTCGCATTGCGGACCACGCGGACCGGCAGGTCGGCGGCCAGCTTGCTGAGGCACCCTCCGCCGTCCAGGACCTCGTCGCACCGCCGGGCGAGGCCGGTGGTCGGCTGTTTGTTCCCCGTCTCCACGCGGCTGAGATGACTCTTGCTGTAGTTCACCAGGCGGGCCAGGTCACCGAGCGACATCCCCCGGGCCATGCGGTGGGACCGCAGTGCGGAGCCGAAGGAGGGCGATGCGTCCGCGGAGTCAGTGGTCATGGGAACTCCCCTTGGTCGAGCGGTCTCGGTCGGCGATGTGATCCGCCGACCGTCGGAACGACGTCCTTCCAGCAGTGCGGAAAACCCCGTGGCTCGTCGCGGAACGCGTCGAGGACGGGCGGGCCGGGACGGCCGGGACACGGAGAGCCCGGCGGCGGCGCCCGTTTCCGCCGGTGCCGGATCCGGTGCGCACCGTGGCACCGGAACACCGGTCCGGCGAAGGGCCGGCGCACGGCCCGCACGCCCGCCGGAGGGGTGGTGGGGGCCGTGGCCGGGAGGGTCAGCGACGGGTGCCGTGGGGGGTGCCCCGTCCGGGAACCGGCTTCCGGAACCGTTCCTCGTCCGGCGAAGGATCCCGCGCCCACGGCAGGCCCGCGGCCCGGACGAGGCGGCCCGGCTTGCGCCGGACACGCTCCGGACGACGCGGATGACCACTGACACAGCGGCAACGCGGCCTGCGGCGCGCGGCGCGCAGTGTTCGGTGCCGTGCCTCTCGCATCGAACACTCCTTGCCAAGAGCGGGGGTGGTGCCGGGCCGGAACCCGGGGACTCAACGTCCGCAATTCAGCGTAATGACGCACCTTGCCAGAGGGTTGCAGGTCCCTTGTCGGCACCATGCCGCGGCCGCGGTGTCCCGTGTCCCACGGTCAGCCGGGACAACGGCCTCACCTGCGCTGACCAGCATTTCCGTAACGCGAAGGCCGACCATGTCCGGGCAACGCGTGCCCGTGGTCGGTGGATTCGTATTACATCCATCCCAGGATCTGGAGAACGGCAGACCACATGACCGCCCTCGTCCCGCACACCCCCGCCACCGGCCGCACACCACGGGAGGTGGCCGACCGCTACGTGGCCGACGTGGCCAGGGCCGATCCGCTCATCGCCCAGCGGTTCGGACTCCCCACCTCCCGGGAGGGGTTCCCGGACTACTCACCCGACGGACTGGAGCGCTCCGCGGAACTCGACCGCGCCACGCTCCGGAAGCTGGACCTCGCGGAGAGCGGCGCCGGGGACGACCCGGCCCAGCGCCGCTGTGCGCGTCTGCTGCGGGAACGGGTCTCCACCCGGCTGGCGTTGCACGACGCGGGGGAGGGGCTGCGCAGGATCGGCGCCGTGGCCTCGCCCGTACAGGCGGTGCGCGGCGCGTTCGCCCAGATGCCGACCGGGACCGACGACGACTGGGCCGCCGTCGGCACCCGGCTGCGCTATGTCGCCACTGCCCTGGAGGGCTACCGCGCCGCCCTGCGGCTCGGCGCGGAGCGGGGTATGAGGGGCGGCCCCGCCCAGGTCGACACGGTGATCGGGCAGCTCACCGGCTGGACCGAGGGGGGCGGATGGCTCCAGGACCTCGTCTCCCGGGCGCCGGACCGGCCGCGCCCCGGACTCGACACCGCGGCCGCCGCGGCGGCGGCCGCGGCCGTGGACCTGCGTGACTGGCTGCGCGACGACTACGGGCCCCGTGCCCGGAGCGCTCCCGACACCGTGGGCCGGGACCGGTACGCGCTGTGGGTCCGTCACTGGACCGGCAGCCGCGCCGATCTGGACGAGACCTACGCCTGGGGCTGGGAGGAGATCCGCCGTATCGAGGGCCTCATGCGCGATGCGGCCGAGGAGGTGCTGCCCGGCGCCACCCCGCGTGCGGCCCTGGCGCATCTGAGCTCCCACGGTACGGCGGTGCACGGGACCGACGCGGTGCGCACCTGGCTGCAGACCCTCATGGACGAGACGATCACCGCCCTGGACGGTGTCCACTTCGACCTCCCGGCCCCGCTCCGCAGGGTGGAAGCCATGATCGCCCCGGCCGGGGGCGCCGCGGCGCCCTACTACACCCCACCGTCCCTCGGGTTCAACCGGCCGGGGCGCACCTGGCTCCCGGTGGCCGGCCGTGACCGGTTCCCGGTCCACGAGCTCGTGAGCACCTGGTACCACGAGGGCGTACCGGGCCACCATGTGCAGCTCGCCACACGGGTGTTGCTCGCCGACCGGCTCTCCCTGTACCAGGCCACGCTGGGCTCGGTGAACGCCGATGTCGAGGGGTGGGCGATGTACGCCGAGCGGCTGATGGACGAGCTGGGCCACTTCACCGATCCCGCGCTGCGCCTGGGCCATCTGGACGCCCAGATGATGCGGGCCGTCCGGATCGTGGTGGACATCGGACTGCACACCGGATCGCGTATCCCCGCGGACGCCGGATCCGGCCATGACGGGGCGCGCTGGACTCCCGGACTGGCCGCTGAGTTCCTGGCCGGACAGGTCGGACGCCCGGGGGACTTCCTGGACAGCGAACTGGTCCGGTACCTCGGTCTGCCGGGCCAGGCGATCGGCTACAAACTCGGGGAACGCGCCTGGCGGGAGGGCCGGGCACGGGCCGAACGGCGACGGGACGGGAGGTTCGACCTGAAGGAGTGGCACACCGCGGCACTCGCCCAGGGCCCGCTGGGCCTGGACGACCTGGTGGATGAACTGGAGCGGCTGTGAACGCCCCGGCTGTGAAGGCCCCCTGAAGGTCCGCCGGTGCCGGAGGTTCGTCGGATCACGGGCATTCTAGGTGTTTTGCCAGCGTTCGAGCCGTGAAAGAAGTCGCGGAGACCCGTCCGACCATGAACGGCAGATCATGTGAAGATGGTCTACACCTCACCTCTCGGCACCGGCCTTGGCACGGCTCCTTCCCCGAGGCCTGGACTCGCGGTGCCCCTCAGCGGTTTGGACGGCGTCACCAGGAGGTGCACGATCCCCGTGAACCCTCATGGCCACCCCACCCGCTACGGTCTGCTCGGTCCCGTGGAGGTCCAGCGCGGTGACACCGTGCTGGACCTGGGGCCGCGTCAGCGCCGGGTGCTCCTGGTGCGGCTGCTCATCGAGGGAGGAAGACCGGTCTCCGTGGAACAGCTCTGCCAGGACCTGTGGCAGGGCGCCCAGCCCACCGGTGCCGTGTCCTCGGTGCGGGCGCACATCAGCAGACTGCGCTCGGTACTCGAACCCGTACGGCACGGCCCGTCCCGGCTGCTGGCCAACGGCCCGACGGGGTACGTCCTGAAGGTGCCCCGTGAGGCGCTGGACACCACCTGCTTCGAGGAGTCCGTCACCCGGGCCCGTGCCGCCATGGCGCGCGGGGACCTGGCCGTCGCGCGGGAGGAGATCGAGGCCGCGCTCGGCCTCTGGCGCGGGGGCACGCTCGGTGAGGCGGCCGGGTACGCCTTCGCGATCCGGGAGACGGCACGGCTCGACCGGGCCCGCCAGGACGCCGAGGAACTGCGGGTCTCGATCCTCACCGGCGAGGGCGACGTGGCGCGTGCCATCGGCGCCGCGGAGGACCTGGTCGTCAACGCCCCGCTGCGCGAGACGTCCTGGGTGCTGCTGATGCGCGCGCTGTACAAGGCGGGACGGCCGGTGGAGGCGCTGCGGCGCTTCGAACGGTACCGCTCCATGCTGGCCGCGGAGCTCGGACTCGACCCGGGACCGGGAATGCGCGAACTGCACACCGCCATCCTGCGCCATGATGTCGCGGTCCTCGGCGATCCCCGCCCGCCCCGGGCGGTGGCGTCCTTATCCGAGGGCCGGGCCCCGGCCCGGGGCCGGCTGGTGGGCCGGGCGGAGGAGGTGTCGCGGGTCAACGGGCTGCTGAGGGCGGCGGCCGCGGGGCACAGCGGATGGGCCGTCATCACCGGGGAGCAGGGATCGGGCAAGACCCGGCTGCTGGAGGAGTTCTCCGCGCTGGCCGAGGAGAACGGCTTCGCCGTGGCGCGGGCCAGCGGCGGCCAGGCGCTCAGCGAGCGCCACGGGATCTCCCTGGTCTGCCCGCTGACCCAACTCCTGGTGGCACTGGGGCAGTCCGCCCCGGAGGCCCCAGCACCGGCGGACCCTCCCGTGGACCAGCACCTGGCCACACTGGTGCGGGAGCTGACCCGGCGGCCCACCCTGTGCGTGATCGACGACCTGGACTGGGCGCCGCCGGACTTCCACGGTCTGCTGCGCCGGCTCGCCGCGTTACTGAGGGACGCGCCCGTCGCCGTGGTGTGTGCCCTGCGCCACGCCGAAGACCCCATGGCCAGCGGGCTGCTGGCGGAACTCGCCCGGCACGGGGCGATCCGGCTGGAGCTGGAGCCGCTGTCGGTCGCGGACGTGGCCACCTGGCTCACGGCGGACGGTGAGCGCGTCACCTCGCGGGAGGCCGCGGCACTGCACCGGCGGAGCGAGGGCAACCCCTTCACCCTGAAGGAACTGGTGAAGCTGGCGCCCGAGCGGCGCCTCGGACCGGGGGCGCGGGTCCCCGCGGCGGTGAGCAGTGTGGTGCACGCGCGGCTGGCCGAACTCAGTGTGCCGGCCCGGACCATGCTCGCCTACGCCGCCGCCGACGGCATCCGGATCGACGTCGAACTGCTCGCCGAGGTGCTCGGCATGGCCTGGGACCGGCTGCTGCCGCTGGTGGACTACGCCGTCACCGCCCGGGTGCTGGTCCGCGACGAGGGTCCCGGCGTCGGAGCGACGGGGAGCTACCGCTTCCCGGAACTGGTGCGTGAGGTCGTGCTGGGCACCCTCACCCCGTCATCACGGCAGTTGTTACAGACGTCCCTCGCCGGTGCGCTCGCCCGCCGCGGGGACGCCGGTCCCCGGGAGTCCCACGGGCGGCTGCGTACGGCGGGCGGACGGCGCACTCCGGAGCGGGGCCGCTGACAGCCTCGCGCGCATCTGCCTCCCCACCGGGCCGGTGGGGAGGCCGGGCCACCACCGTTCTCGTACGGGCGGGTGTCAGCCGACGGCCTTCGCCCAGCCCCGGTCGACGATCACGCGTGCCTTCTCCAGCTGGGCGTCCGTGGGGAACAGCGGTGTGCCCTCCACCGTCGGCAGTTTCGCCGCGGCGGCCTCGTCGAGGGTGCCGTCCTTCCGCATGGCGTCCAGCAGCACCGGGCGGGCGAAGCCCTTGATCCGGAGGTTTCCGCCCTCGGGGCTGAAGAGGTACTCCTGCCACAGGCGGGCGGCCGCCGGATGCGGTGCGTTCCTGTTCACCGCGAGCGCGTAGTACTGGGCGAAACTGCCGTCGAAGGGGATCGCGACCTGCCAGTTCACGCCCTTGCGGCGGAACTGTTCGGCGTAGGCGAGATTGAGGTAGTCCCAGTCGATGCCGATGAGGGTCCGACCACTGGCGACCGCGGCCGAGGTGGCGTCGGCGGGGTTGAAGTTGCCCTTCTTCTTGAGCGTGGCGAAGAAGTCGAGACCGGGCTGGATATTGCCGAAGGACCCGTCGTTCGCCAGGGCGGCCGCGAACACCGCGGCGAAGCCGGTACCGGCCCGGGTGGGGTCACCGTCCATGGAGACCTTGCCCTTGTAACGGGGTTTGAGCAGATCGGAGAAGGTCCGGGGGCAGACCTTGAGCCGTTTGGCGTTACAGCCGATGGAGATGTAGCCGCCGTAGTTGTTGACCCAGCGGGCCTTGGGGTCCTTCTGGCTGATGGGGATCGACTCGTAGGCGTCGACCTTGTAGGGCGCGAGGAGGTTCTGCCGGGCGGCGGACCGGGCGAAGGTGTTCCCCATGTCGAGCACATCGGGAGCGGTGGGGCTCTTCCCGCCCTTGCGCACGGCGTCGATCTCGTCCTGGCTGGAGCCCTGCGGTTGGGCCACCGTGACCTTGATCCCGTACTTCCTCTCGAAGCCGTGGATCAGCCCGCCGTAGTTGGCCCAGTCGCGCGGGAGCGCGATCGCGTTGAGCCTGCCCTCGTCCTTCGCCGCGGCGATCAGCGCGTTCATACCGCCCATCTCGTTCGCGGAGACGGCCACCGAGGGCTTCCTGCGCGCGGGGGACGGTGACTCGTCGCAGGAGCTCAGGGCCGCCAGCAGGGTGAGGCAGCCGCAGACGGACGCGGTGCGGGCACGGGGTGAAGTCACATTGGCTCCAGGAGGCGGGATACAGGAACGAGCGCTATCACCGGTGGGCCCCTGGTGGTGGCAGGCACGGCGGGTCAGTGGAGTGAACGGTCCACCGGCCCGGCCGCCGCCCTCACCACATGGTGTCGTCCACCTCGCCGAGCAGGAGGTCCCCGATGCCCTCGGCCGACGGCCCGGCGCCGTTGTGGAGGGACTGTTCGGCCCAGATGACCTTGCCGGTGGGGGTGTAGCGGGTGCCCCAGCGCTCGGTGAACTGGGCCACCAGGAAGAGTCCGCGGCCGCCCTCGTCCGTGACCTTGGCCAGCCGCAGCCGGGGCGAGGTGCTGCTGCCGTCGGAGACCTCGTAGATCAGGGTGCGGTCATGGAGCAGCCTTACGGTGATGGGCTCGGTGCCGTAGCGGATGGCGTTGGTGATCAGTTCGCTGAGGATGAGTTCGGCGGTGAGGGCGATCCGCTCCAGGCCCCACTCCGTCAGCTGCCGGACGCACTCCGCGCGGACCGGGGCCACCGCCGCGGGGTCGGAGGCCACGTCCCATTCGGCGATCCGCGAACTGTCCAGCCGGTGGGTGCGGGCCACCAGCAGCGCGATGTCGTCCCTGGACTGGACGGGCACCATGGCCTCGATCACCGTGGCGCAGGTGGCCTCGGGATCGCGGTCGGGTCCGGCCAGGGCACGGCGCAGGTCCTCCAGTCCGGCGTCCAGGTCGCGGCCCTCGATCAACCCGTCGGTGAAGAGCACCAGCCGGGAACCCTCGGGCACCGTCAGCTCCGCACTCTCGTAGGGCAGACCGGCGCCCAGTCCCAGGGGCGGGGAGACCGGCACCGCCGGGAAGTCCACGGCCCCGTCGGGATGGACCACCGCCAGGGCCGGATGACCGGCGGTGGCGACGGCCACATGTCCGGAGGTGGGGTCGTAGATGGCGTACTGGCAGGTGGCTCCGGTGATGCCCGGCTCCTCCCCGGAGTCGGCCTCCTCGGCGTCGATCTGGGCCACCAGCTCGTCCATCCGGCCCAGCAGTTCCTCCGGGGGCATGTCCAGGACCGAGAAGTTGTGCACCGCGGTGCGCAGCCGCCCCATGGTGGCCGCCGCGTGCAGACCGTGACCGACGACATCGCCCACCACCAGGGCCACCCGGGCGCTGGACAGCGGGATGACGTCGAACCAGTCACCGCCCACACCGGCCCGGGCCGGGAGGTAGCGGTAGGCCACCTCGAGGGCCGACTGCTCGGGGAGCCCGCGGGGGAGCAGGCTGCGCTGGAGGGCGACGGCCGTGGAGTGCTCACGGGTGTACCGGCGGGCGTTGTCGATGCACACCGCCGCACGGGCGGCCAGCTCCTCGGCGAAGAACACGTCCTCCTCGTCGAACGGCGGGGAGGAGGCGGCCCGCCAGAAGTGCGCCGTCCCGAGCAGCATTCCGCGGGCCCGCAGCGGGACCACGACCAGGGAGCGGATGCCGTAGTCCAGGACCCGCCGGGCGCGCTGCGGATCCTGGGACCGCCAGCCCTCGTCGTCGCTCAACTCGCCCACCAGGACCGCCCGGCCGCTGGCCACCCCGGTGGTGAAGGGGTGCGCCTCGGCGAACCGGATCAGTTCGCCGACGGGGTACAGGGGGTGGCCGGGTTCCAGTCCGACCGCCGCGGTGCGCCGCATCGCGGTGCTGGTACCGGACGGCTCCTCGCCGTGCAGCACCGGATCCGGGAGTTCGACGGTGGCGACGTCGGCGAACGGGGGGACCGCCACCTCGGCCAGTTCCTCGCTGGTGCGTGTGACATCCAGCGTCGTCCCGATCCGCACCCCGGCGTCGTAGAGCAGTTTCAGCCGCTCGCGGGCCAGTTCGGCCCGGCCGGAGAGGGCCCGCAGTTCGGTGGTGTCGCGCAGGGTCACCGCGCTGCCGGACGCTCCCCGGGGGGCGGTGGGCCGCTTGTTGACGGCCAGCAGCCGGTCGCCCGCCAGATGCACCTCATCGGTGGCCGGTCGGTCGGAGGCCAGCAGTCCGGCGAGCTCCGCGCCCAGCCCGAGACCGGTGACCTGGCGCCGCTCCGCGTCCCCGGGCAGGTCCAGCAGCCGCCGGGCCTCGTCGTTGGCCAGCAGCAGCCGCCCGTCGCCGCCGACGATGAGCACCCCCTCCCGCACCGCGTGCAGCACCGCGTCATGGTGCTCATACATCCGGGTCATCTCGGCCGGGCCCAGGTCATGGGTCTGCCGCCGCAGCCGTCGGCTCACCAGGCCCGATCCGGCGGCGGCGACGGCGAGAGCTCCGGTGGCGCCCGCGAACAGCAGCGGAAGCTGCCGGTCCACCCCCTCCTGCACCGTTCCGACCGTGACGGGGGCGGCGACGACGGCGACGACCGTGCCGTCCCTGTCCTTGACGGGGACGGCGGAGACCACGGAGAGGCCCAGGGACCCCTGGAAGGTCCTGGTGAAGGCCTTCCCGGAGGCCGCCTCCGCGTAGGGCCCGATGATGTGCTTGCCGATCTGCCGCCGGTCGCTGTGGGTGAGGGTGATCCCGTCCACCCGGTAGACGATCAGGGCGTCGACACCGGCGGCCTTCCGGGCGGCCTCGGCACGCGGCTGGAGCACCGCGGTCGGGTTGGGGCTGTCCAGCGCGGCCAGCATCCCCGGGGAGTTCGCGAACGCCTGGGCGGCGGCGAGCGTACGGTGCCGGGCGTCCGTCATGCTGTCGCGTCGGACCTGCACCACCAGGGCGATCAGCGCGGCGATGACGAGCAGCACCACGACCGCCAGTTGGAGCAGGAACACCTGACCGGCCAGGCTGCGCATGCTCAGCATGGAGCTCAGCCCCCTGAGCAGGCGCCCCGGCTTCCCCTGGGGCGTACTCCTGGGCGAAATTCCGCGTCGGATTCTACCCATAATTCCGGCCATAAACTATTTCTACCGCTTCGGGGGGAGATCGCGGTCAGGGCCCGCTCCTGGGCGAGTGTCGGGATCCACCCCGCACCGGACGGCGGACGGAACGTCAGCTCCCGCCGGCTGGGATCCACGGGGTCGTGGGGTGAGATCACAGAGGGCTAGGGTGGAGGCGTGAAGTATCTGCCGGCCATCCTGAGCGAGGACCATCCGAGCCTCAGTGCCACCGAGCGCGCGTACGCCGCCATCAAGCGCCAGATCATCGAACTGGAGCTGGAGCCGGGCGCCCATGTCACCAAGTCGGCCCTGGAGCGCCGGGCCGGTGCGAGCACGATGCCCGTGCGGGAGGCGCTGACCCGGTTGCAGCGGGACGGGCTGGTGCAGGCGTTGCCGCGCTCGGGCTACCGCGTCCTCCCGGTCACCCTCAAGGGCACCCGCGATCTGTGTGCCTTCCGCCGGCTGCTGGAGGTCGAGGCCGCGGGGCTGGTGGCGGAACTCGGCGCTCCGGCGGGCGATCTCGCCCGGATGGAAGAGCTTCTGTCGGTGACGTACGAGGCGGGCGACATGGTGAGCGTCGACGCCTTCCTCCGCGCCAGTCTCGAGTTCGACGCGATCATCGCCAACCGTTGCGGCAACGACATGCTGGCCCAGTCGATCGTCCGGGCCTTCGACGAGCTGGAGCGGGTCCTGCGGATCACCTTGGCGTCGCTGCCGTTCTCGGCGTCCTCCGCGCATCAGCGGCGGGAGATCCTCGAGGCCATCCGGGACCGTGATCCGGCCGCGGCCCGTGCGGCCATGCGGGCCAGGACGCAGACCTCGCAGGACCAGATCATCGACAAGCTGGTGTCGCACGCGTCGCTGGCCGAGGTCAGCATCGGCCTGAGCTGAGCCGCGGGCGCCGGAGCCACCTGACGTCCGCCGAGGGGGTTGACGGCTGTTCCTCCGGAGTGGTGAGCTGATCTGAGATCTCAGCAATAGTATCTGAGATCTCAAATCGCGAATCATTCCGTGAGGGGAAGCTGATGACACTGGACCGGCTGCCTGCCCTCGTCCTCGCCGACCGTGCCCGCGCGGTGGCGGCGGGCCGTGCAGACCTGCTCCCGTTCCGCGGTGTGCCGGCGCTCCCCATGCCCCCGCATGTCGTGGACGCGGTGCGGACGGCCGCGGGGCAGGTGTTCCCCCGGCGCAGCCGCGGTTCCGGCGCGCTCCGCCGGGCGATCTCCTCCCGGCTGGAGGACGTGCACGGGCTCGCCGTGGACCCGGAGCGCGAGCTGCTGATCACCCATGGCGCCCAGCACGGGATGAGCGTGGTCCTGCGGGCCCTGCTGTCACCGGGGGACGAGGTCCTGGTGCCCGCGCCGAGCTACTTCTTCGACGGGACGATCCGCCTGGCGGGGGCGCGGCCGGTGTACGTACGGAGCGACGAGGGCCGCGGCTGGGAGTGCGGTCCACAGGCCATCGAGGCCGCCGTCACCCCGGCCACCCGGGCCGTGCTGATCTGCAATCCCAACAACCCCACCGGCCATGTGCCGAGCCGTGAGCTGCTGGCCGGGCTGCTGGACGTCGCCGCCCGCCACGGGCTGACCGTCCTCTCCGACGAATGCTACGAGCGGTACGTCTGGGACGGGCCCGGCTACGTACCGCAGATGCTGCTGCGTGACCGCCACCCCGATCTGGTCACGGTCACCAGCCTCAGCAAGAACTACGCGTTCACCAGCTGGCGGGTCGGATACGTCCACGCCCCGGCCCATCTGATGGGGCCGATCCACCGTGCCTTCGAGTGGGACGCCATCAATGTCGGCGATGTGGCCATGGCCGCGGCGCACGCCGTCATCACCGGACCACAGGACTGGATCGAGCGGGAGTTCGCCACCCTGCGGGCCCGCCGGGACGTCCTCCGCGGCGGGCTGGAGCGCGCCGGACTTCCTTCGGTGCGGCCCGACGCCGGTGTCTTCGTATTCGCCGACTGTGCCCGACTCGGCCTCCGTGGGCGGGCGTTGGAACGGTTGCTGCTGGACCACGGGGTGACCGCCATCGCCGGGGACGCCTTCGCCGGACCGGACACCCACGTCCGCATGGTGTACGGCGGATCCGTCGCCACTCTGGAGGAGGCGGGGCGGCGGCTCGCGGCGCTGACGCGCGGGGTCCCCCGCGCGGTACGTAAAGATCTCAGTTGAGCTCTCTGAGATCTCCACAGTTTCAGGAACCACCTCGAAGGAGCCGAACGTGTCAGGACCCGCCAAGACCGCTCGCGATACCGGAAGCTGGCACGTCGCCGCCGACATCGGTGGCACTTTCACCGATGTCATCGCCCTGGGTCCGGGGGGCCGTGTGGTGCCGGTGAAGGTCCTCTCCACACCGCCGGACTTCGGCAGCGGTGTCCTCGGCGGAACCGCTGCCGCGCTGTCCGCGGCGGAGGCGCTCCCGCGGGAGGTCGGGGCGATGCTGCACGCCACGACCGTGGCCACCAACGCCATCCTGGAAGCGCGCGGAGCCCGGACCGCCCTGGTGACCACACGGGGATTCCGGGACGTCCTGGAACTCGGCCGGCTGCGCCGTCCGCGGTTGTACGACCTGTCCTGGCAGCGGCCCGCCCCGCTCGTACCCCGGCGCCACCGCTACGAGATCGACCAGCGCATCACCGCCGACGGCCGGCTGGAACCCCCCGCGGACCCCGCGGAACTGGCCCGGGTGGCCGCCGAAATCGCGGCCGCGGACCTCGAGGCGGTGGCGGTCTGCCTGATCAACTCCTATGTCCGCCCCGAGGAGGAGCGCCGGGTCGCGGACGAGCTGCGGGCCCTGCTGCCGGGCAGGTATGTGACCGCCTCCGTGGACATCACCCCGCAGATGCAGGAGTACGAGCGCACCAGCACCGCCGTCGTCAACAGTTATGTCGGCCCCCAGGTGCACGGCTACGTCACCGCGCTCGGCGAGGGACTGCGGGAGGCGGGTGTCTCCGCCCCATTGATGATCATGCAGTCCAGCGGTGGCCTCCTCGACGCTCCCTCCGTGGTGCGGCGCCCGGTACAGATCATCGAGTCCGGGCCCGCCGCCGGTGTCATCGCCGTCCAGAAACTCGCGCGGCACATGGGACTCGCGTCGGTGGTCGCCTTCGACATGGGCGGCACCACGGCCAAGGCATCCCTGATCGAGAACGGGGAGCCGTTCGTCGCGGGTGACTACGAGGTCGGCGGGGGTATGAACATCACCCGTGGCATGGGCAAGGGCGCCGGATACGCGCTGCGTGTGCCCTCCATCGACATCGCCGAAGTGGGCGCGGGCGGCGGCAGCGTCATCTCCACCGACATCGCCGGATCCCTGCGCGTCGGCCCGGACAGCGCCGGGTCCCGCCCCGGCCCCGCCTGCTACGGCAACGGGGGGACCAGCCCCACGCTGACCGACGCCAACGTGGTCCTGGGCTACCTCAGCCCGCACGCCCTGGCGGGCGGACGGGTGGCCATCAGCCCGGACCTCGCCGAGAAGGCCATCGCCCCGGTGGCCCGGGACCTGGGCGCCGACGTCCCGGCGGCGGCCCGTGGCGCCTATCAGGTCGCCGTGTCCAGCATGACCAAAGCGGTGAAGGCCGTCACCAGCGAACGCGGCCGCGATCCGCGGGAGGCGGTCATGGTCGCCTTCGGCGGCGCCGGACCCCTCTACGGCGCGGCGATCGCCCGGGAACTCGGCATCGACACCGTCATCGTCCCCGTGCACACCGGACTGTTCAGCAGCCTCGGGCTGCTCGTCGCCGACACCGAACGACAGGCCGTGACACCCCACCGGGCGGACTTCGAGGCACTCGGCCTGCTCACCGCGGAATTCGACCGGATGGCGGAGGAGGTCACCGAGACCCTCCTCGAGACCGACCCCTCGGCAGACCCGGACATCCTGCGGATCCTCGATATGCGCTACCGGGGCCAGCGCTTCGAACTGTCCGTCACCGTCCCCGGTGGCCCGCTGGATCCCGGAGCGATGGCAGCCGCACGGCAGCGGTTCCACGCCGAACACCATCGCACCTACGGACGAACCGGGGCCGATGAACTCGTGGAGATCGTCAACCTGCGTGTCCGCGGACGGATACGCAACCCCGTGGGCATCGAGCGGATCCTGAGCCTGCCACCGGAGGAGACCCGCCCCGGGACAACCCGGACGTGCCGGTTCGACCGGAGTGAGCCGACCCCGGTCATCACCCGCGCCGAGCTGTCCGCGGACCTCCGTCCGGGCCCCCTGGTCATCGAGGACATGGACGCCACCACCCTCGTACCGCCGGGGGCCACCGCCCACCTGGACCACCTCAACAACATCGTCATCGTCTGGACGACCACCGCCCCGGAGGCATCCGCATGAGCCCGCGCCCCATCAGCGACGCCGCCACGTTCGAGGTCCACCGCAACGCGGTCACCGGACTCGCGGACGAGATGGCCATCACCATCCTGCGTACCGCGCACTCCCAGATCGTCGCGTCCAGCATGGATTTCTCCGCCGCGCTGTGCGACGCCTCGGGGCGGGTGATCGCGCAGGCCAACACCTGTCCGGTGCACCTCGGTTCCATCCCCGACGCCATGAGCGCGGTGCTGGACGCGTTCGGTGACGCGGTCCGCCCGGGCGATGTCTATCTGCTCAACGACCCCGACCTGGGCGGTATGCACCTGCCCGACATCTTCGCGGTCGCCCCGGTGTTCACCCCGGCCCGGGAGCTCATCGGCTACTCGGTCACCGTGGTCAACCACGTGGACGTGGGAGGCTGGGCCGCGGGATCCATGGCGGTGCAGTCCACCAGCATCTTCGCCGAAGGTGTGCAGATACCGCCGTCCCGGCTGTACGAGGCGGGACGGCTCAACGAGACCTTCCTCGCACTCATCCTGCGCAACGTACGCGAACCCGCCCTGCTGCGCGGCGATCTGGAGGCACAGCTCGCCGCGTGCCACGCGGGCGGCGTGGGACTCAGGGAACTGGCCGAACGCCACGGCACCGAGGGGCTCACCGCGCTCAGCGAGGAACTCCTCGACCACTCCGAGACACTGCTGCGCGCGGCGCTCGCCGAGGTCCCCGACGGCGCCTACGCGTTCGAGGACTTCATCGACGACGACGGTATGGGCTCGCCGCCCATCCCCTTCCGCGTCACCGTCACCATCACCGGCGACACCCTGCACCTGGACTTCACCGGATCCTCCCCCCAGGTGGCCTCGGCCCTCAACGCCACCGCGTCCTTCACCCGGTCCGCCTCCTACGCCGCCCTCCAGGGCGCCCTGGGCTCCGACATCCCCGCCAACAGCGGCTTCTACCGCCCGATCGGCTTCACCATCCCCGAAGCCTCCATCCTCAACGGCAGGCGGCCCGCGGCCCGTGGCGCGCGGGGCCTGGTGGCCTACCGCATCATCGACACCGTCCTCGGAGCGCTGGCACCGGTCTTCCCCGACCGGGTCCCCGCCGCGGGCGACGGCGGCCCCGACTCCGTGGCCATCGGCATCACCGGCGCCGACGGAACCACCAGCGTGCTGTGGGACATCCTGTGCGGGGCCTGGGGAGCCCGGCCGGACCGTGACGGGGTGGACGGCATCAGCCCGCTGGGTGCCAACCTGGCCAACGTACCGGTGGAGGAGCTCGAACACTCCGGCCAGGTGCGTATCGACGGCTACGGCTATCTGCCCGACACCGGCGGCCCCGGCCGGTGGCGCGGCGGTCTGTCCACCTTCCGCGATATGACGGTGCTCGCCCCCGCGGTCTCGGTGCAGATCCGCTCCGACCGGCGGACCCATCTGCCCTACGGGCTCCAGGGTGGATCCCCGGGCACCACCTCCTCCAACGTCCTCAACCCCGGCACCCGCCATGAGCAGGTGCTCCCGGCCAAGGTGGTCCGGGAGCTCAGCTCCGGCGACCGCCACCGGCACATCACCGCCGGCGGGGGAGGACACGGCGACCCCTTCACCCGCGACCCCGGACACGTCCTGCGGGACGTCCTCGACGGGAAGGTCACCACCTCCGGTGCGAGCCGCGACTACGGAGTGGTCATCACCCCCGACGGCGAGATCGACGCCGCGGAGACCCGGCGGCGGCGTGCCGCCCCGCGCCACTAGCGGCGGGAACGGGACACCCCGTCCCCGCTCGATTCCCCCGACCCCCCACCTCACCACCCTCGGACCCGCTCATCGAGAGGACCCCGCCATGGCCGAGGTCACCACCCCCGTACCGACCGACGACGAGATGCGCCAGGTGTGGCGCAAAACAGGTGTACGCATCATTCCGCTCATCGGCCTCGCCTATGTGATGAGCTACATCGACCGCGCCAACCTCGGCTATGCGGCGCGGCCGCTCAGCGAGAGCCTCGGCATGACCGCCGGACAAGCGGGCCTGGCCTCCGGTCTGTTCTTCATCGGCTATGTCCTCGTGGAGATACCGAGCAACATGATGCTGCGCCGGTTCGGGGCGCGGAAATGGATCACCCGCATCCTGGTCTCCTGGGGTCTGGTCACCATGGCGACCGGGGCCGTGCAGAACGTGGCCCAGCTCTACGCCGCAAGGATTCTGCTCGGCTTCGCGGAGGCCGGTCTCGCCGCCGGAATCCTGTTGTACCTGACCTACTGGTTCCCCAGGCGACAGCGCGCCTGGGCCATGTCGGCCTTCTTCATCATGCTTCCGCTGTCCGGCATCATCGGCTCACCTCTCGCCGCGGCCATGCTGTCCTGGGGCCAACAGCTCACCGGGCACACCGGGTGGCGGTCGCTGTTCTTCACCGAGGGCCTGTTCACCGTGGCCGCCGGGATCGTCATCTACGCCTTCCTGCCGGACCGTCCCGCCGATGCCCGCTGGCTGACCTCCGAGGAGAAGGACGCCATCCGGCGGCGGCTCAGCCAGGAGACCGCCCGTCAGAACGCACATGGCGCGCTCACCGGAATGCGCCAGGCCCTCTCCAGCGGACGGGTCTGGATGCTCTCCCTCGCCTTCTTCGCCATCGTCTTCGGCCTGTACCCCATCGCCTTCTTCCTGCCGACCATGATCGCCACCCTCACCGGCCACGCCTCCGCCGTCTCCGACGTCAGCAGTGTGCTGCTCGCCGGAATCCCGTCGGCGATCGCCATCCTCGCCATGCTCGGCTGGGCGAAGGTGGCGGCACGCCGGTCCGCGGTGTTCTCCACGGCGGTACCGCTGGCCTTCGGTGTGGTGGGTCTGGTGCTGGCCACCTTCACCCACCACGACGTGCTGTTCATCGCCGCGTTCTGCGTCAGCGTCTCCGGGATCTTCACCGCCATGCCGCAGTTCTGGCGACTCCCTCCGCTGTGTCTGACCGGCGCCGCCGCGGCCTCGGGCATCGCACTGATCAACTCGGTGAGCAACGCCGGCGGTTTCCTCGGCCCCTACATGACCGGCGCCATCGCGGACGCGACCGGCGATTTCACCTACGCCCTGCTGGCCATCGCCCTCATCATGTCCGGGGGGCTGGTGATCCTGCTGACGGCCGGCCGGAAGGCGGAAGCGTCGGCCGCCCAGGACCCACCGCCCCAGCGGCGGGACCCACTGCCGCAGACCCACGACACGAAGGAGACCGCGTGACCGGGCGCACCAGCACCGCACTGATCGTCGGCGATATGCAGACGGGCATCCTGGAGAACTACCCCTTCACCCGGGCACCCCTGGCCCCTCTGCGGACGCTGGTACCCGCGGCGCGCGCCGCGCACGGCGTGCTCATCGTGTTCATCCGCACCGAACTGCGCGCCTCGGGAATCGATGTCTCCGCGAACAACACGGTGCTCACCGCGTTCCACCGGTCCGGCACGCTCTTCCACGAGGGGTCCGGGGAAGCGGGCGTCACACCGGACCTGGCACCGACGGCGGAGGACGTCGTCATCACCAAACGCCGCGCGAGCGCGTTCGCCGGGACCGAACTCGACCTGGTGCTGCGCGCCCAGCACATCGAATCGGTCGTGCTGACCGGAGTGGCGACCAGCGCCATGGTCGCGGCCACGCTCTACGACGCCATGGACCGCGACTACCGGGTCACCGTCCTGGACGACGCCTGCGCGGACGCCGACCGGGACGTCCATGACGTCTTCATGGAGCGGATCTTCCCCGGCCGGGGCGCGCGGGTCACGACGGCGGAGACATGGCTCGGAGAGCTGTGAATCGCCCGCTCGGCACGCGGTGATGGCCCGCTCCCCTCGGGGAGCGGGCCATCACCGCGTGCCGTCGCCGTCAGCCGAGCGCGCCGAGGCCCGCGGCGGGCAGGTCGTCCGGCAGCAGCGTCCGCAGATCGTCCACGCTCGGCTGGGCCTTCGCCGTGAGACGGCGGGCCTGCTGGGTGATCATGCTCTCCAGCAGCTTCCGCGCCAGCCGCGCATTGCCGAACGACCGGTCGCGCGGGAGGGATTCGACCCGCTCGCGCAGCGCGCCGAGGGTGTCCGCCGGGCAGGAGTAGCCGGAGTCCTCCGCATGCCGCTCCAGGATGGTGAGGAGCTCATCGGTGGAGTAGTTCTCGAACTCCACGAAGCGTGAGAAACGCGAGGCCAGACCGGGGTTGGAGTCCAGGAACCGGCGCATCTCGTCCGTGTAGCCCGCCACGATCACGACCACCTCGTCCCGGTGGTCCTCCATCAGCTTCAGCAGGGTGTCCACGGCCTCCCGGCCGAAGTCGGAGGAGGATCCCTCGGGGGTGAGGGTGTACGCCTCGTCGATGAACAGCACACCGCCCTTGGCGCTGTCGAAGACCTCCTTGGTGAGCTGCGCGGTGTGGCCCACGTAGCGGCCCACCAGATCCGCCCGGGCCACCTCGATGAGCTGGCCGCGCGGCAGCACCCCCAGAGAGTGCAGGATCCCGGCGTACAGCCGGGCCACGGTGGTCTTGCCGGTACCGGGCGGACCCGAGAACACCAGATGCTGACTGATGCGCGGCGCGGGCAGTCCGGCGGCCTCGCGCTGCCGCGCCGTGGTCAGCAGGCTCACCAGATCGGTGACCTCGCGCTTGACCGCGCCGAGGCCCACCATCGCCTCCAGCCGGGCCAGCAGTGCCTCGCGGTCCTCGCCGGGCCCCTTCTCTGCGGCGGAGTCGTCGCTGATGTCCTCGGGCAGCAGCAGCGTCAGGTCCCGTTCGGCGGGCTCGGACATGGTGGCGAGCCGGAACGCCTGGCGGTCGACCATCTCCTCGAAGACCCGCCGTGCCGCACGGCCGTTGCCGAACGTGGCGTCCCGGGGCATCCGCTCGAAGTGGGCGGCGAGCGCGTCCGTGGTGCCCGGCCCCAGCTCGTACTGGTGGGACCCGCACATGCTCTCCGTGATGGTCACCAGTTCCGCCACCGAGTAGTTGGTGAACTCGATGGTGCGGGTGAAGCGGGAGGCGAGACCGGGGTTGGAGTCCAGGAAGGAGCCCATCTCCGAGGAGTATCCGGCGGCGATGACCACCACGTCCTCGCGGTGGTCCTCCATCAGCTTCAGCAGGGTGTCCACGGCCTCGCGGCCGAAGTCATTGGAACTGCCGCCCTCGGGGGTGAGGGTGTACGCCTCGTCGATGAACAGCACACCGCCGATGGCCTCGTTGAACGCTTCGGTGGTCTTGATGGCCGTACCGCCGATGACCTGTGCCACCAGATCCGCGCGGGACACCTCGACGAGATGGCCGGAGGGCAGCACACCCAGCTGGGCGAGGATGGAACCGTAGAGCCGGGCCACGGTGGTCTTGCCGGTGCCGGGCGGTCCGGCGAACACCAGGTGGCGGCTCATGGACGGCACCGGCATGCCCAGCCGGGCCCGTCGCTGGGCGAGTTGGTTGAGGTTGACCAGGGTCCGCACCTGGTGTTTGACACCGTCGAGGCCGATCAGGGCCTCCAGTTCCTCCAGCGGCTCCTTGGGCTGGGTGCTGCCGGAGTCCTTCGCGCCGGACACGCCGCCGCCCCCGGCCACTTCGGCGCCCCAGACGTCCGGGGTGCCGTTGTCGGAGCTGGTGAGGTCCAGCACCTCCAGCCGCTCGCTCGCCCGGGTCTGGGTCAGCCCGGCGCCCCGGTTGTCCCGCACCGTGCAGTTGGTGACGCTGACCGGTTCCGCGCTGTCCACACGGATGCCGTCACCGACGCTGCCGCTCACCTCGCAGCGGTTCAGTTCCGCGCGGGCCCCGGCCGCCAGGAGAACACCATGGGCCCCGGCGCCGCTGATCCGCACCCGGGCCAGGGACGCCTCCCCGCCGGAGTCCACGGCCACACCGGAGGCGCCGCAGTCCTCGATCTCCAGGTCCCGGACGGTGGCGATCCCCTCACCGCCCACGGACACCGCCGTCTCCCCGGAGGAGCGCACCACACAGTCACCGATCTGGGTGTTGCCACCGTCGGCGATCCGGATCCCGGTGTCGGTGGCGCCCTCCACCGTGCACATCTCCAGCCGTCCGCGGCCCTCGTCACCCACCTCGACGCCGTACCTTCCGGGGGAGGAGAGCCGGGCGTGCCGGATCAGCGGGTTGGCGCGCGAGCGGATCGACACGGCGCTTCCCGCACCGCCCGACACCTCCAGCCGGTCGAACTCCGCGGTGGAGTCCTCGACCAGCAGCACGGCCGCGGCCGGATCCGCGCAGTCCCGCACCACCGTGTGGAGGAAGGACGGCGAACTGAAGTCGGCCACCCGGATCGCGGACCCCGTCGACGTGGTGAACTCGCAGTCCTCGAAGGTGCCGCGGGAGCGTTCGGAGACCACCAGACCGGGACCCTTGGTACGGGAGGTGGTGCACCGGCGCAGCAGCGGATCCGCCCCCGCGGACAGGGCGATCCCGGGGCCGGAGGTGCCGGAGACCGCCACCTGCTCCACGGTGGGCCGCGAGCCGCTGGTCAGATAGACGCCGACGGCGCTGTCCCGGACGGTGGTGCGCACCACCCGGGTGGTGCTGTTGCCCTCCAGGGCGATCGCGGGCTTGTCGGTCCCGGAGATGTCGCAGGACTCGACGGACCCCTGTGACTCGCCGTTGGCGAGAACACCATTGCCCCGGGCGTCCCGCATCCGGCAGTCGCGGATGGTGGAGCGCGCGTTCTCGCTGAGGACCACGGCCGAGGTGCCGAGGTTCTCCAGGACACAGTCCTCGATGGCGCTCCCGCTCTCGGAGGTGTCCACGATGCCGGCGCCCTCGCGGTTGGTGACCCGGCAGCCGCGCATGGCCAGCGAACCGGTGTGCCGGGCGAGCACCGCCGTCCACCCCGAACCGATCACGGTGCAGCGCTCCATGGCGACCTGGCCACGCGGCACGTCGACCACGGGCACGTCCTCGCCGCCGCCGCGCAGCGTCAGGTCGGTGAGCATCACCGCGTCGGCCATCAACGTCAGCGCGGAGCCGCGGCGCGGACAGATCTCCACGCTGCCCGGTTCGCCCTCGGCGACGATGGTCACCCGGGTGCGGACGGTGAGGTTCTCGGGGTAGCGGCCGGGACGGACGCGGAGGACCGCCCCCGTACGTGCCGTGGCCAGCGCCTCACCGATGGTCCGGAAACCGTCCGGCTGTTCCGGGCCGACCGTAAGTACCTGCCGTGACACGCTGTGCCCTCCTGAATTCGTGATGAGCCGGACCGAGCCCGGTCCCAGGATCCCATCCCATAACATGTGCCGTATGCGATGCGACCGTTACCGCCGTGCTCTGGCGATTGCGGCGGCAGCCGCGATTCCCGCTTTGGTGCTGCCCCAGCCAGTCCACGCCGATGCCGGTGACCCGGTGAGCCTCCCACCCCTGCGCCTGCGGATGGGCGCCGACGACACGTGTGCGACCGCCTCCGCCAAGACCGCCGACACCCAGCCATGGACCCGCCAGGCGCTCCAACTCTCCCGTTCCTGGCAGCTGTCCCAGGGCACGGGGGTGACGGTGGCCGTGGTGGACACCGGCGTCGGTGAGAGCGCCCCCGCGCTGTCCGGCCGGGTCACGGCCGTGGACGACGCGGGCCAGGACTGTGTGGGCCACGGCAGTTTCGCGGCGGGCCTGATCGCGGCCGCTCCCACCGGGAAGGGCGCGGTGACCGGAGTGGCGCCGCATGCGCGCGTCCTGGCGATCCGCGGCACCGACGACCGTGGCAACCCCAGCGCCCAGCGCATCGCGGAGGGCATCACCGCCGCCGTGGACCAGGGTGCTTCCGTCGTGTACGTCGGCCAGACCCTGACCGCCGGGAGCAAGGAGCTCACCGAGGCCGTTGCCCATGCCACGGCCAAGGACGTGCTGGTCGTCGCCCCCGCCACACCGGACATCGCGCCCGAGGGAGCCGACGGGAAGGCGGACACCCGCGCCCGCGCGTACTGGCCGGCCCGTGTCCCCCGGGTGCTGTCCGTCGTGGACTTCGGACCCGCCGGAGGCCGTCCGAAGGAGGCGCCCGGCGCACTCGACGCCGATCTCGCCGCACCCGGTGACGCGGTGGTCGGCATCGGGGCCAAGGGCCGTGGCCACTTCATCGGTTCGGGTGCGTCGCTGGCCGCCGCGCACGTCGCGGGGGCGGCGGCGCTGATCCGCTCCTACCACCCCGACCTCTCCGCGACGGAGGTCTCCCGCAGGCTGCTCCAGGCCGCCTACCCCGATGAGGCCCCCAGGCTGGACACCTACGCCGGGCTCACGGCGGTCCTGCCCACCGAGGCGGCCGCCGCCGAGCCCGAGCCGGGTCCGGCGCACATCCCGGCGGCGGCTTCCGCCACCCCCCGCGAGCGGGCGCTGCTGATCAGTTCCGGTGGCCTGGGCCTGGTGCTGCTCGTGGGCGCGGCGATGGTGATCGTCCCCCGTGGCAAGGCCCGTGGCTGGCGTCCGGCGGACCGGACCCCGTCCGACGGGACCTGAAGCCCGGCCCGGCACCCGCCTGGGCCACGGGCCCCGCACAACGCCCCGGACGCGGGGGGCGCGTCCAGCGCGTCTCCCCGCGTCCGCGACACTCCCGCCGCTCGTCATGAGGCCCGTGGCCCCGGGGCGTCCGGGCCCCCGCCCGTGGTGTCCGGGCGGGTCGGCGACGCGGGGGCCGGGTCCGGCTCGGTCTCGAGCAGCGCCGTCTGGATCTGCACGCTCTTCCGGCGGGCGATGCGCACACCACGCCCCGGCAGCAGGTTGCGGCCCTTGACGTTGCCGAACACATAGCCCTCCGACGGCGGGCAGGACAGCAGGATCCCGGGTGTGTTGACCTCCTGGAGCCGCCGCATCAGCGGCTCGTTCAGCCCACGCCCCGCACCCGCGGCCGACCGCGCGACCACCAGGTGCATCCCGACCTCGTAGCCGAGCGCGAGATGGTCCATCAGCGGGGCGAACGGCTGGTTGAGCGGTCCGCCGCCACCGACCATGTCGTAGTCGTCGACCAGGACGAACAGCCGTGGCCCCGTCCACCAGTCGCACAGCCGCATCCGTGCCGGGGCGATATCGGGACCCGGCACCCGGGTCCGTACGGCACGGGCCGCTCCGTCGACCAGCTCCTTGAGCGCGTCGATGGACACCGCGTGTCCCAGCCGGTACGCGTCGGGCACCGCCTCCACCAGCTCACGGCGGTAGTCCACCACCATGATGCGGGCCTCGGCGGGTGTGTAGCGCTCGGTGATGGCGCGCGCCATCAGCCGCAGCAGATTGGTCTTGCCGCTCTCGGTGTCACCGACGACGATCATGTGCGGATTGGCCGCGAAATCGTGCCAGACGGTGTCCATCCCGTCCTCCTCGATCCCCAGCGGCACTCGCAGATCGCCCTCGGCGGGCGGCAGTTCGGCCGCGGGCAGGAGGGTGGGCAGCATACGGACCGGCGGTGCGGGCTCGCCCGGCCAGGCGGCGCGGGCCCGCGCAACCAGATCGGCCACGCCCTCGGACAGGTCCTCCGCGTCCGGCCGTCCGTCGATCCGCGGCAGCGCCGTCAGATAGTGCAGCTTGGAGTCCCGGGTGAGACCGCGGCCGGCGATCCGCGGCACCCCGGCCGCCTTGCGCACGTCGATGTTGGAGTCCATCGGATCACCCATGCGCAGTTCCAGCTGGGTGCCGGACTGGTCGCGCACCGCGGAGGACAGCTCCACCCAGCGGGCGGTGGTGACGATGAGATGGATGCCGTAGTTCAGACCGCGGGCGGCGATGGCGTTGAAGGTGGCGATGTGCTGGTCGTAGTCCTGCCGGACGGTGGACCAGCCGTCGATGACCAGGAAGGCGTCGCCGTGCTTCTCCTCGGGGAACTCCCCGGCGGCCCGGCGGCGCCGGAAGGTGGCCATGGAGTCGATGCCGTGGTCGAGGAAGAACCGCTCCCGGTGGGCCAGCAGCGAGGTGATCTCGGCGATCACCCGGCCGACGCGCTCCTTGTCCATCCGCGCGGCCACACCGCCGACATGGGGGAGGCCGACCAGTCCCGCCAGGGTGCCACCGCCGAAGTCGAGGCAGTAGAACTGCGCCTCGCGCGGGCTGTGGGTGAGCGCGAGGGACATGATCAGGGCGCGCAGCAGCGTGCTCTTGCCGCTCTGCGGACCACCGGCGATGGCGACATGGCCACCGGCACCGGCGAGGTCCACCAGCAGTTCGTCACGGCGCTGGTCGAAGGGGCGGTCCACGACACCGACCGGCGCGGTCAGCCGGCCACGCCGCGCAGCGTCACCGACGGTCAGCCCGTGCTCGGGATGCTCCACGAGCGGCGGCAGCAACTCGTCGAGGGTCGACGGCTCGTTCAACGGCGGCAGCCACACCTGGTGTGCGGGGGGCCCGGCGTCCCGCATCCGCTCCACGGCCACCGACAGCAGCGAGTCGCCCTCCTCCTCGTCCGGCTCCTCCGCCTCGTTCTCGGGCAGGTCGGGCATCTGGCGCGGTACGACCCAGCCGGCCGTCCACGGCACCACCTGGCTGGCCACCCGGGCCTGGTGCGCGGTGCCGCTGCGGCGCCGGTACGGACCGGAGACATAGGCGGCGCGGAACCGGGTCAGCGCCTCCACACCGGTCTTGATGAAACCGCTTCCGGGGCGCGGCGGCAGTTCGTAGGCGTCCGGTACGCCCAGTACCCCGCGGCTCTCCATGGCCGAGAAGGTGCGCAGACCGATCCGGTAGGACAGATGGCTCTCCAGCTGGTGCATCCGGCCCTCGTCGAGGCGCTGCGAGGCCAGCAGCAGATGTACGCCGAGGCTGCGGCCGAGCCGTCCGATCATGACGAACAGCTCCATGAACTCGCGGTGTGCCGCCAGCAGTTCGCTGAACTCGTCGACCACCACGAACAGGCTCGGCAGCGGGACCAGCGGGGTCCCGTCGGCGCGCGCCTTCTCGTACTCCAGGGCCGAGGTGTAGTTGCCCGCGGCGCGCAGCAGTTCCTGGCGCCGCATCAGTTCGCCGTGGAGGGCGTCCTGCATCCGGGAGACCAGGGCCACCTCGTCGGCGAGGTTGGTGATCACGGCGGAGGTGTGCGGGAGTTCATCGAGGCCCAGGAAGGTGGCGCCGCCCTTGAAGTCCACCAGGACGAAGTTCAGTGTCTCGGAGGAGTTGGTGAGCGCGAGCCCCAGCACCAGGGTGCGCAGCAGCTCGCTCTTGCCCGAGCCGGTCGCGCCGATGAGCATGCCGTGCGGGCCGGTGCCGCCCTGCGCGGACTCCTTGATGTCCAGCTCCACCGGCGCCCCGTCGGTGCCCACCGCGATCGGCACCCGCAGCCGGTCCGACCCGGTGCGGCGGGACCACAGCGAGGGCGGTTCATGCCGGTACAGATCCGCGATGCCCAGCAGGGTCGTCAGCTCCGTGTCCGCGGCCAGCGGTTCGGCGCTCTCCTGCGCCACACCGATGCGGTACGGGGCGAGCCGCTTGGCCAGTGAGACGGCGGTGCTCGTACTCAACCGGTCCGGCCGGCCGAGCGGGGTGGTCTGCTCCTTGCGCTCCCGGTCGGTGCGCACCAGCCGCATCACCTCCTCGGCCAGATCCAGCCGCAAGGTGGCCCGGCCGGGCCGCCAGGTGAGCGAACCGGCCAGGTCCAGGACGACCGCGTTGCGGAAACCCGGCCCGTCCATCCGGTGGCCCCCGGGCACCGTCACTCCGTCCAGGACCACCACGGTGTACGGTTCCTCACGCCCCGGCGTCGCGTCGGGCTCGAACGGCGGCCGCTCGCCGAACTCCGCCCCGAGCAGATCGTCGAGCTCGTTGACCGAGGACACCACCATCCGGACCGAACCCGCGCCATCGGACTCCTGCTGGTGGAGATTGTGTGGAAGCCACTTCGCCCATTCCCAGTCCGCGCGCCGCTCGTCGGCCGCGCACACCGCGATCCACAGGTCCTCGGGCGCGTGCACCACGGCCAGTTGCGCCAGCACCGCCCGTGCCAGCGCCCGGCTGCGCTCCTCGTCCCCCCGGAACAACACCCGGGCCCAGGTGCGCAGATAGACAGCGATCGGCTGCTCGGGCACGGTGGAGTACGCCCGGATGAAGCTGCGCAGGGCATGGGCGCTCAGCGGCTCCAGGTCCTCCACCGGCTTGGTGGACAGCGGAGCCAGCCGCAGCCCCAGCTTCTGGTCGCCGACCGCCACCCGTACCTCGGCGAAGTCGTCGTCGCCCGGCCGGCGCTCCCACAGCCTGGTGGTGCCCACCAGCGACCACAGCGCGCCCGGGGCGGGGTGGCGCCAGGCCAGCGCCCGCTGCTGATCGACCACCGCGGAGCGCACCTTGCGCCGGGTCTGTCGCAGATAGCGCAGGTAGTCACGTCGCTCGCCCTTGAGCCGCTGCTTGCGCTCGCTGCCCCGGCGCGCGAACTGCCCCAGGATCATGGCGCCCGCGGACACCACCATCATGCCCAGCGCCACGTACATGAACGCACCGCTCCGGGATCCCCCCGGCCTCATGTACATGAACATCATGGACACCGACATCAGCGCCATGGGCAGGTAGTTCCACACCGCCGAACTGTCCGGCGTCACCTCCGGGAGCGTGGGCGGCTCCTGGAGGCTCAGCTCTCCTTCGGGCATGTCCGGTCCGCGCCGACGCGCGGGCCTGCGGAACAGGACGGTACTCAAGTGAGCGGTCTCCTTCAGGGTGCTGCCGGGGGAGCGCACCCGGCACGGCACGCCGGGGCGGCGTTCGGGCGCTGACCTGCGTGGCAGGGCAGCGGGATACGAGTGAGCGGGCAGGCGCGGGAGACGGCAGGGCCGTGTGGGCCGGACCGGGGGCAGGAACCCCGGCCGGGGTGTGAAGAGTCTACGATCCGACTCTACGGTGCGTTGAGACGGCCGCTCCACGGTGCGTTGAAACGGCCGCGAAGCAGCAGGCGGTGCAGCAAGTAGTGTGCAACCGATCCGCGCACACGTCCAACGCAAGCCCCTCCCCGGAGAACCCCCGATCTCCCGACGAAGCGTGAGTTTCCCCATGACCGACAGTGCAACGGCAGGGTTGTGCCGCATCACGGTGCGCGCGCCCGCCAAGTCCATCGACCTCGCGGTGCCCGCGGACGTACCCGTGGCAGATCTGCTGCCCACTCTGGTGAGTTACGCCGGTGACACGCTCGCCGAAGAGGGCCTGGAACACGGAGGCTGGGTCCTTCAGCGGCTCGGTGGCGGACCGTTGGAGGAGGACGCCAGTCTGGAGTCCCTCGGACTGCTCGACGGCGAAACGCTGTATCTGCGCCCCCGCGCCGACACCCTGCCCGAAGTGCTGCTGGACGACCTGGTGGACGGCATCGCGACCACCATGGCGGACCGCCCCTTCGGCTGGACGGCGCGGACCGCCCGCCGGGTTCTGCTGGCACTGCTGGTGCTCACCCTGGCCGCCGGGCTCGTCGTACTGGCCCAGCCCGGCTACTCCGGCTCGGTGCGCGCACTGGCCGCGGCCGCGGCGGGTGTGCTGCTGCTCGGCGGCGCCGGATCCGCGAGCCGAGCCGTCGGCGACGCCGAGGCGGGTGCCGCGCTGGGCTTCACCGCCGTGCCTTACTTCGCGCTGGCCGGCTGGCTGTTGCCCGGCGGGGAGCTGAGCGGCCCGCACCACTACACCACCCTGGGCGCCCGGTTGCTGGCGGCGGGAGCGGCGGGCGCCGGCGGGGCGATGCTCGCGGTCGCGGCGGTGGCCGCCTTCGCCGCGCTCTTCCTCGCCCTGGTCGCCGTCGCGGTGGCGACCGTCCTGGCCGCGGTGCTGATGATGACCTGGGACCTCGGACCGGCACACGCGGCCGGGATCATCGCCCTGGCGGCGGTCGTCTTCGGGGCCTTCGTCCCGTCGATGTCCTTCCGGCTGTCCGGGCTGCGCATGCCACCCCTGCCCACCAACGCCCAGCAGCTCCAGGAGGGCATCGAACCGCACGCGCCGTCCGCCGTGGCCGCCCGCACCGTGGTCGCCGACGGCTGGATGACCGGTCTGTACGCGGCCACCGGTGCCATCTGCGCCGCCTGCCTGTACGGACTCGCCTACCGGCCCAGCCTGCCCAACACCCTCACCGTCGTGGCCCTGTCGCTGCTCCTGCTGCTGCACAGCCGCGGGCTCGGCAACACCCTCCAGCGGCTCTCCCTCGTATCCGCCGGTGTCTGGGGTGCCGTGCTGCTCGCCCACGACGCGGCCACCTCGGCCACCCCAGCCGGGCGACTGCTGCTGACTGCCGGGCTGCTCGCGGTCGCGGCGGCGACCGCCATCGCCTCCTGGACCGTCCCCGGCCGGCGGCTCGTGCCCTACTGGGGCCGGGCGGCCGAGCTGCTGCACTCCGCCATGGCCATCAGCCTGCTGCCCCTGTCGCTGTGGGTGCTGGGTGTGTACGGCGCGCTGCGCGCCTTCAACGGATAGTCCGGAGGACCCGTTCCGATGCAGAACAAACGCGACCAGGTCCAGGCCCATATGTTCCTGATGGGCCGGCTCACCTCCAGCATGCTGCGCTCCGATCCCGACGCACCCGAGAGCCCCCAGGGCCGCACCAACCGGGGCATCACGATCGGCATCATCATCGCCGTGCTGCTGTGTGCCGGGGCCTTTGTGTTCGGCCTGATCAAGCCCGGCCAGCAGAACTCCTGGCGGTCCTCCGGCGAC
This sequence comes from Streptomyces sp. NPDC045899, assembly GCF_056431485.1. Lineage (NCBI taxonomy): Bacteria > Bacillati > Actinomycetota > Actinomycetes > Kitasatosporales > Streptomycetaceae > Streptomyces > Streptomyces sp. NPDC045899. The sequence continues at coordinate 17,767 of NZ_JBWKKP010000032.1, read as the reverse complement.
CTCATCGTCAACAAGGAGACCGGCGGCCGCTACCTCTACCTCGACGGCCGGCTGCGCCCGGTGCGCAACTACTCCTCGGCCCTGCTCCTCGGCGGCTCCGACATGGGCACCACCACGGTGAGCGCGGCCTCCCTCAAGGGCACCCCCTACGGCACTCCGATCGGCATCGAGGGCGCGCCCGACGAACTCCCGGGGCCCGACGCGCTGTCCGACGAGCCCTGGCAGGTGTGCTCCACCGCCGTCCCCGCCGTGACGAAGTCCGGCCCCCGGGCCGTCACCACGCTCGCCGTCGGCAACGAGGCCCAGGGCGACGGGCTCGGCTCCGGTGAAGGTCTGCTGGTCGCGGGGCCCGAGGGCACCGACTACCTGGTGTGGCAGGGCAGCCGACTGCGCCTGGACCGCAAGTCCGGGGCCGAGGAGGCGCTCGGCTACGCGTCCACCCGGCCCGTCCCGGTCTCGGCCGCCTTCCTGAACGCACTGCCCGCGGGGCCCGATCTGGCCGCTCCGCGCACCTCCGGGCTCGGGGACGCGGGCCCCCGGATGGGCGGCCGGAGCACCACGGTCGGCCAGGTCTTCAAGCTGGCCGTACCCGGTGCCAGTACGCGTTACTACGTGCTCGGCGAGGACGGACTCAAACCGCTCACCCCGACCGAGGTGGCCCTGCTGCTGGGCGATCCGGCCACCCGCCAGAAGGCGTACGGCGGCGCTTCCGCGGCGCCCGTGCCCCTCACCTCGGAGGCGTTGCGGGAACACCTCGCTCCCGGGGCGGGGCAGTCCAAGGGCCCGGGGGAGTCCCCGGAGAACCCGCCGAAGGCGGTGGCGGTGCCCGGCGGCCACGCCCTGTGCGCCCGGGTGACGCCGGAGGGCAAGGGGACCCGCGTCGGGGTCACCCTGCCCGCCACACCCGACCTCGGTCCGGCCGCCCAGCACGCGTCCGGAGTGGCCGCGGCGGCCTGTCTGCCGGTGGACCGGATCACCGTGCCGCCGGGCGGCGGGGCGCTGGTACGGGCCGTGGGCGCGGGTGGCGGCAAGGTCGGCAACACGGTCTACCTGGTCACCGAGACGGGAGTGAAGTACCGCCTGTCCAGCGGGGACGCGGTCACCTCGCTCGGCTACAAGGACGTCACACCGCGGGAGATGCCCCTGCTGATGCTGGCGATGCTCCCCTCCGGCCCTGACCTGTACCCCCAGGCCGCCGAGAGGGGCCGTGCGGATGTCACGGCACCGCGCTGTGACGTGCGGAAAAAGGCCGGACACACCAAAGACAATCTGACGACAAGCCAGAAGGGCGGGAAGACAACCCCCGACGCCTAGCATCACCGGTCCCGGATCGAAACGACGAGAGGGACACCCGTGGCCGGTAACGGAATGCAGCAGTCGGAGGAATCCGCAACACGGAACGGCGTCCAGGCGCTGGAGATGGCGTTCAGCGGCGTCATGAAGTGCCGTCAGGACGTCGAGAACACCAAGAACAACCTCATGGCCCACTACAAGGGCAGTGACGGTGGAGCCTTCAAGGACCTGGTCACCTCCTGGGAGGAGAAGGCCGACGTCATCCTGACCAACGTTCAGGACATGATCGAAACGCTGAACCAGACCCTCGCCGAGCACGGCAAGCAGCAGGGTTCCTCGAACGAGGCCATCAACCAGGCCTACGCGGCGTCGGACTCCGTCTTCGACGCCCTGGCCGGCTGACCGGCGCAGCCCGGACCCACACCCCTGCGCATCCCAAGCGAGACGAGGACAGGCAATGAGCGATTTCAGTGACGGCTACATCTACGTCGACTACTCGCAGATGAGCAACGCCGCTGACGACATGATCAGTCAGACCAAGGCCATCGCGACCACACTCTCCAACCTGGAGATGGAGCTCAACGAGCTCAAGAACTCGTGGATCGGTGACGACAAGGACATCTACGCCGAGAAGCAGCAGAAGTGGGACAACGCGGTCAAGGCCATGGAGGAGCTGCTGACCAAGCACTCCACCCTGCTGACCTCGGTCTCCGAGAACTACCAGTACAGCGAGAAGTCGCTGACCGAGATGTGGAGTTCGGTGAAGATCGGCCGCTGACGCGCCTCAGCGCGGCCGAGGCTCCCGAAGGAAGCGAAGGAAGGACACGTCGTGGCGAAGGAAGACCCGAACTCTCACACCAAGAAGCTGTCCATGGACAAGGCGGGGCTTCAGTCGTTCCTGGACGACCGTGTCCTGCCCTTCAAGGACGAGATCCGCAAGATCGGTCAGGACGACCCTGGTGCCGGGCCGGCGATGGCCACGCTGATCGGTGACGCGGACATCACCGAGGAGGGCTTCGACTCCTATGACACCGGCAAGCCGCTGGGCATCGGGTTCATGCTGCAGGCGGCCAACCTCGGTGGCAAGGGCGAGCAGCTCAACAAGGCCGTCGGCAAGACCGCCACTGATCTGACGACCCTCTACGAGGAGCAGACCAAGCTCTTCAAGGACATCGAGGACAACCTGCGGGACACCATCGACACCCTCTTCAAGGCGCAGGGCGACAACCTGCTCTCCATAGACGGCCAGGAATTCCTGGACGTGTTCGAGGACGTGGACGAGGACCTGCAGGGCGGCGGCAAGGGCGGCGGCGGGGGCGACAACGACGACAAGGAATGACCGCGTAACCACCCTCTCGCCGCCCTGACCACCCACCATCCAGCCTCCGGAGAAGTCACGTCGTGTCCGATGAGTCCAAGCGGGTCTTCCCCGCTCATTCCACCGACGACTACTGGCACCTCGCCGTCAAGGTGCTGACCGGGTACGAGGCGCCACTGAGGCAGGATCTCTTCGGTGACCTCCTGGGGAACGACAAGATTCCCCTGATGCGGGTGGAGTTCTCGGACCATGACGGGGAGCCGTCCAACGCCACACTCGACGCGGTCAACGACATGCATTGGCGTACCGAGAACTCCGGGTGGCGCATCGAGAACACCGACTTCGTGGTGCCCTTCTACTCCGGGAAGCACGGCTCGATCGGCGACGCCGCGGTGGACACCAAGGTCGTGATGAAGAAGGCCCGCATCACGCTGCTGGGCACCGCGGGCACGGACTCGCCCCCGGCGGGCGGTGAGTTCTACGGCGGCGATTTCAAGAGCAAGCTCGGCAAGGACTTCGAGAAGCAGAGCAAGGACACGGTCTGGAGCAACAAGGCCCTGACGCAGTACAGCTACGGCACCGGAAGGGCGCTGGACTGGCTGCTGAATCATGGCAGCACCATCGACTTCGACTGGAACGACCTCCGGGTCGAGAACAAGAACGCCGTGAATCTGGAGTCGTTCACGGATGCGGCCGAGGCCTATGACCGGGCAGCCCAGTTCTTCAGCCATCGGCTCAAGGACCTCCACGACTGGGAGTTCGACCTCGGCAAGGAGGAAGCCTCATGGAAGGGACAGGCCGCGGGGGTCTTCAGGGACATGATCCACGGCCTGGCCCGCAACTATGAGGCGTACAGCGAGCAATTCCCGGTCTCCGGGAACATTCACTCGAAGTACGGCAACGATCTGCGGAAGTTCCGGACGGACATCGAGTCGGCCGTACGCAAGCTGCATGCCAAATGGGATACCTGGCAGCTGCTCACCGGGAATCCGCTGCGTTGGCTGCACGACATCCTGCTCGAAGTCACCGACGACGTGTGGGACAACAACATCAAGAAGGTCCGCTACAAGCTCCGGTCCACCTATCACGGCGTGGGACCCAGGGGTGACCACAAGGTCAAGTTCGACGGCTTCTACGGCGGATCCCGCAAGTACGGGCCGCTGGAGGACAAGGAGACCTGGAAGAAGATCGGCGAGGAGGCCATCAAGCGCTGGCAGCAGAGCGTCATCGACGTCCTGGGTACCGCGGGCAAGCAGGCTCTGATCGACGTACAGAACTCCTTCAACGACCAGAAGTTCCCCAAGAAGATCGACACCACGACCACCAGCCTGAGCGAGCAGTTCGCCAAGGACCAGGCCGCGCACGACAGGGCGGAACAGAAGAAGAAGGAGGAAGAGGCAAAGAAGAAGGCCGAAGAGGCGGAGAAGAAGGCCGAGCAGCGGCAGGAAGAGGCCGACCGCAAGGCGGACGAGAGGCAGAAGGAGCAGGACAGGAAGCAGGAGGAGGCCGAGAAGAGGGCGGAGCAGAAGCAGGCGGAGCAGGAGGCCAAGCAGGAGCAGAAGGAGAAGGAAGCCGAGGCCAAGCAGGCGGAGAAGGAGAAGGAGGCGGAGCAGAAGCAGGCGGAGCAGGAGGCCAAGCAGGAGCAGAAGGAGAAGGAAGCCGAGGAGAAGCAGGCCGAACAGGAGAAGAAGGCCGAGCAGAAGGAACAGGAGCAGGAGGCCAAGCAGGCGGAGAAGGAACAGGAGGCGGAGCAGAAGCAGGCGGAGCAGGAGGCCAAGCAGGAGCAGAAGGAACAGGAGGCCGAGGAGAAGCAGGCCGAACAGGAGAAGAAGGCCGAGCAGCGGCAGCAGGAGCAGGAACAACAGCAGGTTATTGCGACTAATACGGCGCGAGCCGAGCGCGAGCAGCAGAAGAAGGAACAGGAACGCAAGCAGGCAGAGCAGGAGGCCAAGCAGGAGCAGAAGGAGCAGGAGGCCGAGCAGAAGCAGGCCGAGCAGGAAGCCAAGCAGGAACAGAAGGAACAGGAAGCCGAGAAGAAGCAGGAGGAGAAGGAGAAGGAGGCCGAACAGCAGCGGATCAAGACCGAGAGCGAGTACGAAGCCAAGCAGGCCGAGCAGGAGGCCAAGCAAGCGGAGAAGGAGAAGGAGGCCGAGCAGAAGCAGGCGGAGCAGGAGGCCAAGCAGGAGCAGAAGGAACAGGAGGCGGAGCAGAAGCAGGCCGAGCAGGAGAAGAAGGCCGAGAAGCTCCAGCAGGAGCAGGAGGCCAAGCAGGAGCAGAAAGAGCAGGAGGCGGAGCAGAAGCAGGCCGAGCAGGAGAAGAAGGCCGAGAAGCTCCAGCAGGAGCAGGAGGCCAAGCAGGAGCAGAAAGAGCAGGAGGCGG
>NZ_JBWKKP010000032.1:0-12680 GCF_056431485.1 Streptomyces sp. NPDC045899 | reverse complement strand
CGGAGCAGAAGCAGGCCGAGCAGGAGGCCAAGCAGGAACAGAAAGAGCAGGAAGCCGAGAAGCGCCAGCAGCAGTTGGAGGCCGAGCAGGAGCAGAAGCAGAAGGAAGCCGAGGAGCGTTACAACAAGCAGGCCGGCGAACTCGGACTCGGCGGCGGACGCGGGCTCGGCGACCTCGGTCCGGACTCCGGACTCCCCGGCGAGAACGGCGCCACGACCACGCTCAACCCCGACGGGTCGGTCACCATGGACTACCCGGACGGCAGCTCCCGCACCATCGAGATGCCCGGCGGCGACGTCTCGACGACCCTGCCCGACGGTTCCCATATCTCCGACTCGCTGAGCCCCGGACACTCGATCACCAACAGCGACGGCTCCGTCACCACCATGGGCCGTGACGGCACTCTCACCACGGAGTTCCCCGACGGGAGCCGCAGCGTCCTGGACCCGGACAAGGGGACGCTCACCAACCACCAGCCCGATGGCACGACCGTCACCACCCCCATCGAACGCGGCCAGACACTCCCCAGTGAGCTCGGTGGCGCATCCCTCCCCGGTGGCTCACACGGCGGCTCGGTCTACTCGCCCTCGTACGACGGCGAGGGCTACGAGGAGGAGCTGTACGACCAGCTCCCAGGCTCGGGCGACCCGTCCCAGCACGGACTCGGCTCCGGCAACGGGCCGGGCGGCGGTATGCCGATGCTGCCCCCCGGCACCCGCATCAACGGCATGACCACCGGCGGCGGTGCGAACGAGAGCGAGCGCGTCCGCGGTGTCATGGACGACGGGCAGCCCATGACCCGGCGCGTTCCCAGCCAGGCACGGGGCGGCTACCAGGAGGAGGAGGTGCCCGTCGCGACCCGGGGCGGCACCTCGACCATGTCCGGCGGTATGCCCTTCATGCCACCCGGTGGCGGCATGGGAGGCGGCGGTCAGCAGACGGAGTCGGCCGACCGCGAACGCGCCTCCTGGATGGAGGAGGACGAGGACGTCTGGGGTACCGACGAGGGCGGCGCGCCCGCGGTGATCGGACGTTGAGCACAGTGAACGGAGCGAGGGAAGGACGGTCGTGAGCGAATCGATCAAGGACCGGCTGGCCAAGGCCGTGGCCCAGCTGGAAGAGACCAAGAAGGCCGTGGCGCATGCGCAGGAGCAGCTGAGCACCGCGTCGGTCACCGTGCGATCCCGCGACCGCAGCGTGGAGGTCACCGTCAACGCACAGGGGCAGCTGAGCGAGGTGAAGTTCCTCGACGGCAAGTACCGGAACCTGGGCGCATCGCAGCTGTCCGCGTCCGTGATGGAGGCGGCCCGGCAGGCACAGGCACAGATGGCGCAGACGGTGCTGGACACCTTCCGGCCCCTGTCCGAAACCGCGGGAGCCAGGCCCCATATCGAGGGCTCCGGTGTCGACTGGGACCAGATCTTCGGACCGCTCACGGACACGGTGGCCCGTGGCGCGAGCACACGCGGCGGGGCCAGTGACGGGCTGCGCGATGAGATCCACGAGGACGGGGAGAAGAGGTAGCGCGATGAGTTTCGGATATGACGACAAGTTCGAGGCCGACCCCGGTCGGCTCCAGAGCTTCCTCGACGAGAACGAGCGGGTCGCCAAGTCGGTCCGCTCCATGGGCCATGACTTCGTGGCCGACCTCGAGCCGTACTCGAACTGGTACGGGATCGACGACGAATTCGCGAAGGAGGCGGGCGCTCAGTACCGGAAGGACGTCGACTCCGTGCGGGCGACCTTCACGGCCATCGGTGCGGCCGTCGCCAGTATCGGCGGCGGACGGCTCCAGGAGATCATGGGTATCAAGAAGGCCCAGAACTTCGCCATGGACAACATGCAGGAGGCCAAGGCGGCGACGCACAACGTCGGCGAGAGCGGTAGCGGAAAGCACTGAGCGTGATCCCGGACAGCATTGAGTTCAACGACGACGAGCGAAGACTGCTCGTTGCCCTGCTGGGCCAGATGCCGCTGCAGGCGTCGTCGGACTTGGCGTTCAGCAGTAGCACCCCCTTCGAGGACTGGGCCGACCGTGTGGTGGCGCTGCGCGACACCATCACGGACCTGGTGAACAAGGTTGATGGGGCGCTGCCGCCTGCCGTCGCCCGGCAGTACAAAGAGGCGATGGCGCCGCTGATCGGCGGCAACGGCTCGGATCCGCTGTCCGAACTCGCCCAGCAGCTCAGAGGGCAGCTGGCAAAGAACCAAATACAGCACTCCAGAAACATCATGGAGTCGAAGTTCGAGATCATCGCCGAGATCATCATGCTGATGGCTCAGCTCGCCATCATCGCCGCGCTGTCCTTCTTCACCGGTGGGCTGTCCTTCAGCGAGGGTGCCGCTGCCAAGGCCCGGAGCACCGTCGCGATCCTGATGACGCTCGACCGGCTGCTGCGCTCCACGCATCTGATGCCGTCCTTCACCGAAGCCCTGGAGGAGGCGTTCGTCACCTTCGCGACGCGGATGACGATGCTGATTCTGAACGACGGCGACCGGCGCCCCGACGGCATCGACTGGGGCAACATCGGCAAGTCTGCGGCCTTCGGCGCCCTGGCCGGCTTCTTCTCCAGCGCGCTCTCCCAGTTCATCGGCAACATCTTCAAGCACCAGTTCAAGAACTTCGGTGACAACAAGTGGGCGAAGTTCGGGGGAGAGATCTTCCGGGCCTTCGCCAGTGAGGGACCCGGTGAGTCCGCCGCCGAGGTGCTGATCAACGGTGCCTTCGAGGGCAAGTGGAAGTTCGACCCGATGACGCTGTGGGGCGGCGGCGTCAGCGCCGTCTCCGAACTTCTCATCGAGACCGCCATCGAGAACATCGGCAAGGACCTGAACAACAAGTTCTTCGGTGGCAGGAACGTCTTCGCCACGCACAATCCGCTGCCCGGACCGGACTCCGTGCTGGGCGGCGGTTCCGGCCACGGCGGCTCCAAGACGTCCACCCCGCCCGCCGCCGTTCCGACCCCGCACGAACCGCCGCCGGTCACCACCACCCCGACGGTCACAGCACCCACGACCGTCACCCCGCCGGTCACCGCGCCCGTGCCAACCACGACCGCCCCCACGCCGGTCGACGTCGACGGCGACGGTGTCCTGGACAACGACCCCCTCACGACGGCGGATCCGTACGCGGAGACGGATCCCTACCCGGACTCCGACACCGAGTCCCTCTTCGACTCCGACACCGAGTCCATCGGGGGATCGGACACCACCTTCGACGACACCGCCTCGAACATCACCGACTGGTCCGACTACGAGGAGACCGCGCCGTTCGCGGACACCGATCCGGCTGCGGCACCGTTGCCCACCGGCAAGACGGGAACCACCACCCCCGATCCACTGCCGGACACCACTCCCGCGTCCCTGCCGGACACGACCGCCACCTCACGCCCGGACACGACCGCGTCACCGCTGCCGCACTCGTCCACCGGGGACACCACCTCCTCGCCGTCGCGTCCCCGCGATCTCGACCGGAGCACACCGGAGACGCCCCTCCCCGACGGAACGCTCCAGGAAGACACCACTCCGGAAGGCACGACCCCGGACGAGGGGACACTGCCCGACGGCACACCGGACACCACCGGCACCCCGCGCACCACACCTGACACCCACCAGGGGCCGACCGGGCGTTCGGCCACCGGCCCGGCGGACGCCACCCACGGCAACACCTCACCCGCCACCACCCAGCAGGATTCCACGCGGCAGGAAACGGGCGACGGCACCGCCCTCGACGGGAGCGAGCAGGAGTCCGCGACGTCCGGCACCGAGGACCAGGACGCCGTGGACACCGGCCCCACGGCTCCGGGGGTTCCGGCGGAGTCCGACCGGGGTGCCCAGCCCCGTCTGGTCGACCCGGTCCGCGACCCCGTGCGTCCCGAACAGTGGCGGTCACACCAGCAGGACGCCTCCGATCCGTTCGCACGTCCCGGAAGCCGCGAGGCGTCCGCCGCCGACGCCACGGCGACGGACCAGGACGAGACCGCCCGGACAGCGGAGCCGGTGTACACCCCGGAGCCGCTCCCTGCGCCGCACACCCCGACGGCTCCCGTGACACCCGTCGCCGGGCCCGAGAACGCGGTCCGTCCCTCGGTGCAGCGCGTGCAGGCCGACGACGGCCGCTGGGTGCGGCAGCTGTCGCTGGAACTGCCCGTCCGGCTCGCCGACGGTTCCGATCCCGCACAACTCCAGTCCGTGCAGGACCGGTTGACCGGTCTCCTCGACACCCATGTCAACCACGGTCTGCCGCTGCCCCGCTCGGGCGATCAGCTCCACGTCGAGCTGAAGCTCGTCGACGCCCCGGACCATCCCGGGGCCGTGGAGCTCAGCACCTCGGACACGTCCCCGAGCGACGGCCAGCTCCATGTGCCCACGTACTCCGAGGGTCCTGCCACCGCCCCGGCCGAGCAGGAGCGCCGACGGCGCGAGGACACGGCGGCGCTGCGCCGGGTGATGCGTTACACCGGACTGACGGACGGGTACGGCGAGACCGGCCCGGACGGACTGCCGGGCCCGGCCGTTCCCCTGGAACAGCTTCGGACCATCGAGGACGCCACCGACGCCGTCCCCACCACGTCCGACGACCCCGCCTCCACCGTCCCGGCGATGCCCATCACCACCTCGTCCGACGGTCCGCGTGACCTCGGGACACCCGCCCCGGCCCCGCGGCAGACGGCCGGGAGCGCCGAGAGCGCAAAGGCCGCCGAGAGCGTCACCGTACCGAGCGGCGCGCGGGATCAGGCTCCTCGGACTGCCCAGGTGAAGCCCCAACCGTCGACCTCGTCGACGGGTCGGGTGGATCGTGGGTGGCATCGGCAGGCTGTGGCGCAGAGCATCGTGGGCGGGGGCGGTAGGCGCGTCGGTGAGGCGTCGTTCTCTCCGGGTGAGTTCGCTCGTCGGCGTCCTGCGTTGGAGCGGGCGAGCCGGGCGACGGTTTATCGGGAGTGGCGTAAGGCTTCCGATGGGACGCAGACGAGTGCGGTGCGGAAGTTGCCGTTCGCGGATCGTCCTCGGTTCACTCTGGCTGGGCATGGTGGTACGGCCTTCATCAAGGTGTCGTTGGCTGACGGTGGTGTACGCGAGGTCAGTGGTAGTGGGGTCAAGGACTGGGCGCTGTCGCGGCCGGGTCTTGCGGAACTGGCTCCTGGCACGGTCGTCACGATGCTGTACTGCGGCGACGGTCTGGGCGATGAGATGGCCGCACATCAGGTGGCGGATGCCACGGGTCTGACGGTGATGCATCCGTTGTATGGGGCGAACATCGAGGGTGGGCAGATCCATCTGCTGGAGGGTCCCAACGGTGAGCCGGGCCGCTGGGTCATCGCCCGCCCTGGTGGCGGGACCGAGATCCATGACCCGGAGAGCGATTCTTCGGCGGAGACCACATCTGACACCAGCACGCCCTACCCCAACCCACAGGACAGCCTTGGGAAGGTCGCGGTCAGTGCCGCGCCCGAGGTGGCCAGGGATATCGAGGCGCGCTGGGATCAGGCTGTTGGCGAGCAGGATGGTGAGGGCAAGCGGCTGACCGTCACGGTCGACGGCGACAGTGTCAACGCCCATGATCTGGTTCCTCTCCTGCTGGCGCGGATCGGCGCGGCCGACCAGGCCGACGCGCTCACCATTCAGGCCAAGCCCAAGGACAAGCTGAAGGCAGGCGCCAACCACAAGCTGCTGCTCTCGTACAACGGCGAGGGCGGCCGGGGCACCATCAGCCTTGAGGTACGCGTCGAGACGAGCCAGCAGCCGACCGCCTCGTCCTCGTCCCGGCCGCTGACCGAGTCCGCACGGTCCGCCCCCGATCCGCGGGCGACGGCGCGGAACAATCAGAAGAAACTCGCTGTGGGCCGGGAGTTCAGCGAGCTCATGGAGGAGATGGGCCTCCCTGTTGTGCTCGGCGGCGGTGCTCAGATCAATCTGCTCTTCAACAGTCCACGGCCGATCGCGGACCTGGACTTCCGGATGCCCTCAGTCGACTATGTGAGGGAGTTCGCCGATCGGATCAACCAGGCCATTGCCGAGCGTTTCCCGGGCAGTGGGCCGAACGCCCTGGTCAGGGATGAGAAGGATGGCCGTGCGCTCACCGGTGTGGTGAACGGGGTCGAGATCACTGTCGGTCCGAGCAGTCTCTCCTACGGTGACGCGCGTGAAGTCGGTGGCATCACGGCGCCGACACAGGTCGATTCCCTCTTCGACAAGGCGCAGTCCCTGGCCGAACGTACGGGCGAGAAGCAGCACAAGGACCTGTTCGACCTGCTGTGGGCGCTCGGAAATATGCCGGATGGCGATGTGCGGCTGGCTGACGAGCTTGATCAGCGCCGAGGCGAGGCGTACCTCAAGAGGGCGGCCAAGCAGCCACGGTTTGCGCCCAACCTGAAGAACCAACTGCGCAACGTCCTCACAGAGTTGATCAAGAGCAAGAAAGCCCGCGAGTTGCTCGAAGCCGAGTGGCGTGATTTCGGTGCCACGGAGCAGGACATCGAACGGCTCCGAGGGACGCTCGCCGACCTGGCCGACACTTTCCAAGCCGGTTCCGGGCCGTTCCGTGCCCTGGTGTTGACGGCGGGCAACTTCACCGGAGATGTGTTCGGTCTCGCCTCGGCCATGGTCCTCAACCCCAGGCTTCACGTCGGCGTCCTCACCGGTCCCGACCACCGGGATCAGGTCAGCTCCTTCCTCCGGACATCCCTCACCGCGCCGATTCACGCCCGGTACACCAAGGCGTTGGAGCGGCTGAACACAACCCATCCGAAGTCCTCCCCGGCACGCGAGGCCGAGCTGTCGAAGCTCACCGGCCAGCGGGACGCCGAGCTCCGTGCTCAGGAGGAACGCCTCCACACCCTCCACACCGAGGCCCCTCACCCCCTGTACACCGCGGCGACCCGGCGCGATCAGGCCCTGCCCTACGACGCGATGATTCCGGCCGTGCCGAAGCGGCTGCGAGCCGTTCATCTCCAGAAGCCGGTGTCCTATGTCTCCCGCGAGGTTGTCTCTCGATGGGGCAACCAGGGTCATGAGCGCGTCAAGATCCGCGCTGCGTGGGGTCTGGACAGGCCCAGCACCGAGCAGGTCCGGAGTTTCCTCGCGTCTCGTGGGATACCCGAGCGCGGGCCGTATGTCGTTTTGTGGTCGCGGTTCAGCGGCAAGAAGGGAGGCCCGCATCCGCAGCACGATACGAGTGTGACCGGGATCCAGCAGATCACCGATTCCCTGCCGCCTGAGACCACGGTGCTCATCGTGGGCGACCGTCAGCCCGGTGGTGCATGGGAGCGACTGGCCTCCGAACACCCCAACGTGCATGACCTCACGGAATTCTGGAAGAGCGGCGACTGGCTCGGGCTCTTCCCGTCCGGGGCCCGCGCCGATCAGTTCCAGCTCTTCGACCACCTCTCGTCCGTCTCCGACGGGCAGCTGAAGCACCTGGGGTTCCGCAGCGGCAACCTGGAGGCCTATGCCCTGATCGGGCACCAGGTGCGATACCTGGAAGAGGCCGGAAACTCCCAGGCCAAGCGGATGGAGCCGTGGCACAAGCCGATCGGCTACCAGGTCATCACGGTGAACAAGGTGCCGACCCTGACCGGCCAATGGCTGGTCGCCACGGCGGGCAAGACCGGCAGCGAGGTCCGTGTCCCATGGCGCAAGGAATCGGGCGACCATGGCATCAAGCCCATCAGCAAGGGTGCCGCACTCGCCACGTTCAACATCACCTCGGCGCAGCGCGGTTTCGACCCGATAGACCTCACGACCATCGGCGAGTACCTCGGCTTCCCGGCCGCCCCTTCGACGCCCTCAACCGCGACGCCCCACCGGACCGGTCGGGTGGATCGTGGGTGGCATCGGCAGGCTGTGGCGCAGAGCATCGTGGGCGGGGGCGGTAGGCGCGTCGGTGAGGCGTCGTTCTCTCCGGGTGAGTTCGCTCGTCGGCGTCCTGCGTTGGAGCGGGCGAGCCGGGCGACGGTGTACCGGGAGTGGCGTAAGGCCTCGGACGGGACTCAGACGAGTGCGGTGCGGAAGTTGCCGTTCGCGGATCGTCCTCGGTTCACTCTGGCTGGGCATGGTGGCACGGCGTTCATCAAGGTGCCGTTGGCCGACGGTGGTGTGCGGCAGGTCAGTGGTAGCGGGGTCGAGGACTGGGCGCTGTCGCGGCCGGGTCTGGCGGAGCTGCCTCCTGGCACGGTCGTCACGATGTTGTACTGCGGTGACGGGCTTGCTGATGAGATGGCCGCGCATCGTGTGGCCGGGGCCACGGGTCTGACGGTCATGCATCCGTTGTATGGGGCGAACATCGAGGGTGGGCAGATCCATCTGCTGGAGGGTCCCAACGGTGAGCCGGGCCGCTGGGTCATCGCCCACCCTGATGGCGGGACCGAGATCTATGACCCGGGGACCGAACCTTCGACCGACACCAGCACGCCCTACCCCGATCCGGAGGACAGTCTCGGGAAGGTCGCGGTCAGTGCCGCGCCCGAGGTGGCCAGGGATATCGAGGCGCGCTGGGATCAGGCTGTTGGCGAGCAGGACGGTGAGGGCAAGCGGCTGACCGTCACGGTCGACGGCGACAGTGTCAACGCCCATGATCTGGTTCCTCTCCTGCTGGCGCGGATCGGCGCGGCCGACCAGGCCGACGCGCTCACCATTCAGGCCAAGCCCAAGGACAAGCTGAAGGCAGGCGCCAACCACAAGCTGCTGCTCTCGTACAACGGCGAGGGCGGTCGGGGCACCATCAGCCTTGAGGTACGCGTCGAGACGAGCCAGCAGCCGGCCGCCTCGTCCTCGTCCCAGCCGGAGCCCTCGTCCTCGTCCCGGCCGCCGACCGAGTCCGCACGGTCCGCCGTCGATCCGCAGGCCACGGCGCGGAACAATCAGGCGAAGCTGGCAGTGGGCCGGGCATTCAGCGCGCTCATGCGGGATATCGGCCATCCTGTCGTGCTCGGCGGCGGTGCTCAGATCAATCTGCTGTTCGACAGTCCACGGCCGATCGCGGACCTGGACTTCCGGATGCCCGAAACCACATATGTGGGGGGATTCGCCGATCGGATCAACCAGGCCATTGCCGAGCGTTTCCCGGGCAGTGGGCCGAACGCCCTGGTCAGGGATGAGAAGGATGGCCGTGCGCTCACCGGTGTGGTGAACGGGGTCGAGATCACTGTCGGTCCGAGCAGTCTTTCCTACGGTGACGCGCGTGACGTCGGTGGCATCACGGCGCCGACACAGGTCGATTCCCTCTTCGACAAGGCGCAGTCCCTGGCCGAACGTACCGGCGAGAAGCAGCACAAGGACCTGTTCGACCTGTTGTGGGCCATGGGAGAGAAGCCTGGCAGCGATCTGCTGCTGGTCGGCGAACTCGAGCAGCGCCGAGGCGAGGCGTACCTCAAGAGGCTGGCCAAGCAGTCACGGCTGGCGCCCACGCTGAAGGAACAACTCACAGCTGTTCTGGGTCAGTCGGTGAAGAGCAAGAAGGCCCGTGAGTCGCTCGAAGCCGAGTGGCGAGACTTCGGCGCCACGCAGCAGGACATCGATCGGCTCCGCGGAACGCTCACTGACCTGGCCGACGCCTTCCGAGCCGGCCCCGGGCCCTTCCGCGCATTGGTGTTGACGGCGGGCAACTTCACCGGAGACGTGTTCGGCCTCGCCTCGGCCATGATCCTCAATCCCAGGCTTCACGTCGGTGTCCTCACCGGTCCCGACCACCGGGATCAGGTCAGCTCCTTCCTCCGGGCGTCCCTCACGGCGCCGATTCACGCCCGGCATGCCAAGGCGTTGGAGAAGCTGCACAGGACCCATCCGTCGCCCTCACCGGCACGCGAGGCCGAGCTGTCCAAGCTGGCCGGCCAGCGGGACGCCGAGCTCCGTGCTCAGGAGGAACGCCTCCACACCCTCCACACCGAGCGGCCGCACCGGCTCTACACCGCGGCGAGCCGGGGTAACCAGGCCCTGCCCTATGACGCGATGACCCCGGCCGTGCCGCAGGGGCTGCGAGCAGCCCATCTCCAGAAGCCGGTGTCCCATGCCTCGAATGAGGTCGTCTCCCGATGGGGCAAGCAGGACCATGAGCGAGCAAAGGTCCGTGCCGCTTGGGGGCTGGACCACCCGCGCACCGAGCAGGTGCGGAACTTCCTCTCCGCTCGCGGTATACCCGAGCGCGGGCCGTATGTCGTGTTGTGGTCACGGTTCAGCGGGAAGAAGGGAGGCCCGCATCCGCAGCACGATACGAGTGTGACCGGGATCCAGCAGATCACCGACTCCCTGCCGCCTGACACCACGGTGCTCATCGTGGGCGACCGTCAGCCCGGTGACGCATGGGAGCGACTGGCCTCCGAACACCCCAACGTGCACGACATCACGGAATTCTGGAAGAGCGACGACTGGCTCGGACTCTTCCCGTCCAAGGCCCGCGCCGATCAGTTCCAGCTCTTCGACCACCTCTCGTCCGTCTCCGACGGGCAGCTGAAGCACCTGGGGTTCCGCAGTGGCAACCTGGAGGCCTACGCCCTGATCGGGCATCAGGTGCGTTACCTTGAAGAGGCCGGGAACCTCCAGGCCAAGCGGATGGGGGAGTGGCACAAGGCGATCGGCTACCAGGTCATCACGGTGAACAAGGTGCCGACCCTGACCGGCCAATGGCTGGTTGCCATGGTGGGCAGGACCGGCAGTGAGCTACCCCTCCCGTGGCGCAAGGCAGCAGGCCACGACGGCGGCAAGCAGACCAGCAAGAAGGTCGCGCTCGCCGAACTCAACATCACCTCGGCTCAGCGCGGTTTCGACGCGATCGACCTCACGGCCATCGGCGAGTACCTCGGCTTCCCGGCTCCATCAGCCGGGACACCCCAGCCGGGCGCCCGTACATCTCCGTTGAGTACGCCTGCTGTCTCGGTGTTCTCCCCGGAGGAGGCGCTGGTCCGGCATCCGAAGGCGTTCTTGACGTCGAGCGTTCTCTCCATGGACCTCGACAAGGGGCTTGCCCTTCACGCTCCCGGGCTCTCCACGAATGCCCGCCGCTCCTTCGTCAGGGCTTTGAGCGATCCGGCTCTGGGCAGGCACAAGTTTGTCCTGGTCACGGACGGACAGCAGGATGCCAACGGTCTGCCTGTGTATGCGCTGGCTCCTGCCGTCGAGTGGTATGCGCGTGAATACGCGACCATACGCTCGCTCGGTCTGCCGACCGATGCACTTCCACCCGTGCGTGGCAATCGCGGCTATGTGGACGCTGCTTATGTTCCCCATCTGACGGGGAGTACGGCGGAACCCGAGCGAAGTGTCGGGCATACCGCGGTACCGCGAAATCCTGACGAGGCGTCCGGCCCTCATGTCGTGGTGACGCCTGCCGTTACTGGATTCGCCTTCGTGGTGACGCCCCATCCGGATCCTGATCTCTTCACGGCGTGGCACTACCAGTCCCCGGAGTCGAACGTCCGCCACTCCGTGGACTTCCGGCGGGACATGCGACCGACTGACTGGTTCGGCCATGGTGAATATCACCCCGACGATCTTCCGGACGGGGACGATCGGCTGGGCGAGACCGCGAACTTGCTGTGGCACGGCCCCGAGGGCTGGGAGATCCTCAGTCAGCGGAACTGGACCAGTGCCACGTCCAAGGAGTCCCTCACCTTCGGCGGGTTCCGTAGCCGTCCTCTGGTACTGGAGCCCGGTGGCGAACTTCAGCACACCGTGGCCTTCTACCAGGCCCTTGCGCGGAGCGAGCGCGACCAGCGCAACTGGCCTCTGCAGCAGCTGCGCAGGAAGATCCAGAATGCTCTCCCGGCGGGCAGCGATGCCGGAATGCTGTCTCATCTCTTCGGCGCCATCGACGAGCGTATCGACAGAGAGATTGAGCAGCTCGGGAGCGTCCCCGATTTCAAGACCCTGCGTTCATACGCGGACACGTTCAAGAGTGAGCGTGCCGCGATGCGCAACAGGCTTGAAAGCCTGATCGGCCAGGCCGCTGCCACCAGTGCGAAGGCTTCTCGGGAGGACCGACAGGCCGTTCTCAAGGCGATCGACCTCGCGCAGCAGCTCGTGAATGAGTTCATTTCCAGTCCGGCGCAGGGCTGGATCGACCTCCTGCGGGACGAGGCCGCTCCGCCGCATCCCCGGACCATCGCTGCGCGTCATCAGAACATGGCGCGGAGCGAGCGTGACGCCCAGACGGCGCACCTGAATGTGCTCCGGAGGGACATTTCCGAGACGAAGCCCTCAGGCCGGGAAGCTGTCACGCTCCAGAAGATCTTCGACCGAATCAATGAACACATCACCGCGGAAATCGAGCAGCTCGAGAAGGTCACGGATTTCCGGACGCTCCACCGCTATGCGACAGAATTCCCGCAAAAGCGCCGCGAACTGCAGGAAACGCTCGCGGCGGAATACGCTGGAGCGGTAGCGAACGCCGCCGTCAGGGGGATGTCTCCCCGTCAGGCTGGGGCTGCAGCGAAGCGGAACCGACTGACCAGCCAATTTCTCGATGTCTTCGCCACCAGGCCGTTCGACGACTGGATCACCAGCCTGCGCGACGCGGTTACCCGGCCCGCAACCTCCGCACTGCCCAATGTCTGGTCGTCGGGTGTGGTGTTGCGTGAGGTGAAGGACGCGCGTGGGCGTGTGGTGGGGCTGGCGTCGTTCGATGCGCAGGCTTGGGAGCGGCGGAAGGATTCGTACCGGGGTCTGTCGGAGGCGACGGAGTACACCGA
>NZ_JBWKKP010000031.1:0-91945 GCF_056431485.1 Streptomyces sp. NPDC045899 | reverse complement strand
GGATGGCATCGGTCCAGTTGCCGGCCGCCGACCTGGGTCCGTATCTGGAGCCGTGGGGTGAGCGGTTGTCGGTGGCCGCGGTCAACGGCCCGTCGGCCACGGTACTGGCGGGTGACACCGAGGCCGTCGAGGAGGTCGTGCGGCGGCTGGTCGCGGACAATGTCGCGGCCCGGGTGATGCCCGTGGACTACGCCTCGCACTCCGCGCAGGTCGAGGAGATCCGGGACACCCTGCTGACCTCGCTGGCCGGTGTCACCCCGGCCCGGTCCGCGGTCCCGTACTACTCGACCGTCGACGCCACCTGGTGTGACACCGGCACCCTGGACGCCGCCTACTGGTACCGCAATCTGCGCGAACCCGTCCGGCTGCACACCGCCGTAGAGCGTCTCCTCGACGCGGGCCACCGCACCTTCCTGGAGATCAGCCCGCATCCCACCATCACCTGGGGTATCGCGGACACCGCCGCCGAGGCGGGGGCCGACGACACCGCGGTGATCGGCACTCTGCGCCGTGACGACGGCGGGCCCCGGCGCATGCTGCTGTCCCTCGCCGAGGCGTACACCGCCGGGCTGCCCGTCGACTGGCGGCCCGCCTACCCGACGGGCGGCGCCCGCCGGGTCCCCCTGCCCACCTACGCCTTCCAGCGGCAGAGGTACTGGCTCGACGCGGGCCGGCGCGGCGGCGACCCCGGCGCCACCGGCCAGTCCGGCACCGGCCACCCCCTGCTCAGCGCGGCGGTCGAGCTGCCGGAGGACGGCGGGACCGTCTTCACCGGCAGGATCTCCGCCACCACCCACCCCTGGCTCACCGACCACACCGTCCTGGGCACGGTACTGCTCCCCGGGGTGGCCTTCGTCGAGATGGCCGCCCACGCGGGACGGCGGCTGGACTGTCCGCGGATCGAGGAACTCACCCTCGCCGCGCCGCTGACCCTTCCCGAGGCCGCCACCGACGGCGGTGTCCATCTGCGGCTCACCGTCTCCGCCGCGGACCCCGACGGCCGCCGCGCCCTGTCCTTCCACTCGCGTTCCGAGTCGGCCACGGCCCAGGACCCCTGGACACCCCACGCGACCGGCCACCTCACCCCCGGCCTGCCGGCACACCCGGCCCAGGACCCGGTGTGGCCCCCAGCCGGAGCCGCCGCCCTGAGCGTCGAGGAGCTGTACAGCGCGCTGGACGCGCAGGGCATCGAGTACGGCCCTGCCTTCCAAGGGCTGCGCTCCGCATGGAGCAGGGGCGAGGAGGTCTTCGCCGAGGCGACCCTGCCCGACGCCGTGTCCGACACCTGGGCCACCGGATTCGCCGTCCATCCCGCGCTGCTGGACGCCGCACTGCAGACGGTCGGCCTCCGCGCCACCGCGGCGGACCAGCACTCCGCCCAACCACCCCTGCCGTTCTCCTGGCACGACGTGGACCTCGTCGCCACACCGGGCCGCACCGTGCGGGTGGCCCTGCGCCCCGCCGGGACCGACGCGGTCTCCGTGAGCGTCACCGACGAGGACGGTCAGACCGTGGCGGAGATCGCAACGCTGACGGTCCGTCCGGCCTCCTTCGCCGCGCCGCGAGCCACCGACCGTTCCCTCCACCGGCTGACCTGGTCCCCGATCACGGTCCCCACCGCCGCGTCACGCCGCTGGACGCTCCTCGGGGAACACGACGGGCGGCTGCTGCCCGAAGGGTTCGCCGAACCCCTGACGGACGGCGCCGCGAACCGGACCGCCGGGTCCACCGCCGCGCTGCTGCCGTGCCCGCCGACCGGAGCGGACGGTCCCGAAGCCGTTCACACCGTCACCGCCACCGTCCTGGAGCGGCTCCGCGGCTGGCTGGCGGACCCCGCCACCACCACCGTGCCACTGGTGGTCCTCACCCGTGGCGCCACCGGCCCCGGCCGTGACGAACCGGTGGACCTCGCGGGCGCCGCCGTCTGGGGCCTGCTGCGCTCCGCCCAGCTCGAACACCCCGGCCGGTTCCTCCTGCTGGACACCGACGACCCGGACGCCACCGCCGCCGCCCTGCCCGGCGCACTCGCCGCTGATGAACCCCAACTCGCCCTGCGCGACGGTGTGCTGACCGTGCCACGACTCATCCGCCAGCCCTCGCTGACCCTTGCCGCCGCCGTTCCGGACACCGGGCCGTTCGACCCCGAGGCCACCGTCCTGATCACCGGCGCGGGCGGCGTCCTCGCCGGGATCACCGCCCGGCACCTGGTCCACCGGTACGGGGTACGTCATCTGCTGCTCATCGGCCGTCGGGGCGACGATGCCCCCGGGACCGGCGAGCTGGTGGCGGAGCTCACCGCGGCGGGGGCCCATGTCACCGTCATCGCCTGTGACGTGACCGACCGGCACGCCCTGACCGAGGTTCTGGCGGACGTTCCCGCACGGTGTCCGCTGCGCGCCGTCGTCCACACCGCGGGCGTCCTCGACGACGGACTGCTGGAGGCCCAGACGCCCGAG
The DNA here is from genome assembly GCF_056431485.1 of Streptomyces sp. NPDC045899. Lineage (NCBI taxonomy): Bacteria > Bacillati > Actinomycetota > Actinomycetes > Kitasatosporales > Streptomycetaceae > Streptomyces > Streptomyces sp. NPDC045899. The sequence goes on along the minus strand of NZ_JBWKKP010000031.1, from coordinate 89,489 downwards.
AGGCTGAGCGCCGTCCTGCGGCCGAAGGTCGACGGCACCTGGCATCTGCACGAGCTGACCCGCCACCTGGACCTGACGGCCTTCGTCGTCTACTCCTCGGCCGCGGGTGTCCTCGGCAGCCCCGGTCAGGCCACCTACGCCGCGGCCAATGCCTCCCTCGACGCCCTGATGACCGCCCGCCACCGCGAAGGACTGCCCGCCACCTCACTGGCCTGGGGGCTGTGGGAGCGGCGCGGCGGCCTCACCGCCGAACTCTCCGACACCGATCTGCGCCGGATGGTCCGCAGCGGTGTGCACGGCCTGTCCGACGAGGACGGTGTCGCGCTCTTCGACACCGCGCTCACCACCGGTGAGCCCCACCTCGTCCCCGTCCACCTCGACCTGGCGGCCTACCGCGGCACCGAGGTGCCCCCGCTGCTGCGCTCGCTGGTCCGCACGCCCGCCCGTCCCCACCCGACGGCCGACCAGAGTCCGCTGCGGCAGCGGCTCGCGGCGGCCACGGCGCAGGAACACCCCGGGATCCTGCGTGAACTCGTCCTCGCGGAGGCCGCCGATGTGCTCGGACACACCGGAGCCGCCGCCCTTGACCTGGACGACGCGTTCCTCTCCGTCGGCTTCGACTCGCTGACCGCCGTGGAACTGCGCAACCGGCTCGCCGCCCGCACCGGACTGCGGTTGCGCCCTACCGCCGTCTTCGACAGCGGCACCCCGGCCCGGCTCGCCGAACTGCTGCACACCCAACTGTCCGCGGCTGACGTGCCGGACGAGGCCGAGCGCACCGAGGAGACCGCGGCACCCGAGGCGACGGGCCCGGTGGCCACCCTGTTCCGGCAGGCCTGCGAACTGGGCCGCACCGACGAGGGTCTGGCCCTGCTCAAGAACGCCTCGGCGCTGCGCCCCGACATCCGTACCGGTGAGGAACTGCTCAGCGCCGATGCCCGCCCCCGGCTGCTGCGGCTGAGTCCACACGACACCGCTCCGGAGGTGGTGTGCTTCGGCTCCGTCGTGGCGCTCGGGGGCGCCCATCAGTACGCGCGCTTCGCCTCGCACTTCCGTGACCACTTCGGCGTCAGCGCCCTGGCGGCCCCCGGTTTTCTGCCCGGTGAGCCGGTGCCCGCCGATATGGCCGCCCTGCTGGACTTCCAGGCCCGGACCCTGCTCGAGACGGTGGGGGACCGGCCGCTGATCCTCACCGGCTCCTCCTCGGGCGGCACGCTGGCGCACGGTGTCGCCGCCCGGCTGGAGGAACTCGGCGCGGGACCGAGGGCGGTGGTCCTCATCGACACCTACCTGTCCCACAACCAGGGGATCACGCAGTTCAACGACGTACTGATCGGTGGGATGTTCGCGCGCGAGGACCGGGCCGCCCCGATGGACGACACCCGGCTCACCGCCATGGGGCGCTACTTCCGCATCCTCGACGACTGGTCCCTCCCTGTCGTCGCGGCGCCCACCCTGCTGGTCCGGGCGACCGAACCCCTCGGGCGCCCGGACCCCGGAGCGGGGGAGTGGCGCGCGTCCTGGCCCACCGCCCACACCGTCGTGGACGTACCCGGCGACCACTTCACCCTCATGGAACAGCACGTCGCGACCACCGCTCAGGCCATCCGCGACTGGCTCACCACCGTTTCCGGCCAGCCTGCCGTCCCGGCACACGGCTGACCGACCCCCAAGCCCCCAGGAGAGGCCCATGCCAGCAGAACCACCTCAGGAATCCCATCCGTCGCACGCCCACCGGATCGCCGTGCTCGGCGCCGGAGTGATGGGGGTGGGCATCACCGCCCTCGCGCTCGGCCACGGATTGCCGGTGCTGCTCATCGACACCGACCGGGACAAGCTGGACCGGGCGGGCGGCGCCATCGACCACGAGCTGCGCATCGCGCAGCTGATGGGCACCCTGCCGCCGGACGTCCGTACCGGCCCCCTGGAGACCGCGACCACCACCGGCGGTATCGGTGGGGTCACCGCCGTGATCGAGGCCATCACCGAGGACACCGGACTCAAGGCCAAGGCCCTCGCGGAGGTCTCGGCCCGCGTCCTCCCCGGTACGCCGCTGATCTCCAACACCTCGTCGATCCCCATCGACGAGCTCGCGGGCTGTGCCGAACGCCCCGAGGACGTCATCGGCACCCACTTCATGAACCCGCCGTACCTCATCCCGACCGTGGAGGTCATCCAGGGCGCCCGGACCGCTGCCGCCACCATGGCCGCGGCCGGTGAGCTCCTCACCGCCCTCGACCGGCGGCAGGTCGTGGTCAGGGACGCGCCCGGCTTTGTCACCAGCCGGGTGCTGCACCCGATGATCAACGACGCGGCCCGTGTGGTGCAGGAAGGCACCGCCACCGCCGAGGCCGTCGACGCCCTGATGGAGGGCTGTCTCGGCCATCCCACCGGCCCTCTGCGCACCGCCGACCTGATCGGCATCGACAACCTCGTCGACTCGCTCCGCGTACTGCACCAGCACACCGGAGACGACGGATGCCGCCCCTGCGACCTGCTGCTCGACAAGGTCCGGCGCGGCGAACTCGGCCGGAAGTCCGGCCGTGGTTTCTACGACTACCAGGAGGAGAACTGATGGACACCCACACCCAGGGCCGGATCACCACCCGGACCGCGTCGACCGTGCCTACGGCGGACCAGACGGAAAGGGACGTGCAGAAGGACATCCTGCGCTTCCTGCAGACGCGCACCAAGCGCACCTGGCAGCCCGAGACGGACATCTTCGCCTCCGGTGGCCAGTCCTCGCTGTTCGCCATGGAACTCGTGGTGCACCTGGAGAAGTCGTTCGGTGTCGCGATCCGCGGCAAGGACCTGCGGCTCGACAACTTCCGCACGGTGGTGTCGATGACCGAGCTGGTCCACCGCCTCCAGGCGGCGGCCGGAGGAACCGGTGACTGATCCGATCTCCTTCGCCAGCACCGAGATCACCGGGCTGATCGCCGGCGACGCCGAGGAGTGGGACCGCACCGGAGCGCTGCCGGTGGCCCTGCTGCGCAAGCTGGGCGCCGACGGACGGCTGTGCGGACAGGTCCCGGCCACCTACGGGGGCTGGGGGCTCGACAGCGCGGCCAACGGGGCGTACACCGCACATGTCGGCAGTCTGTGCAGTTCCGTGCGGAGCGTGATGACCTCCCAGGGCATGGCCGCCTGGACCGTCGAACGGTTCGGCACCCCCGAGCAGCGCTCGGACTTCCTGCCGCTGCTGACCGGCGGTGAACTGGCCGCGATCGGCTTCAGCGAACGCGGTGCCGGAAGCGATCTGGCCGCCATGTCCACCCGTGTCCGGCGCGATGGAGACACGGTGGTCCTCGACGGGCACAAGGTGTGGGTGACCGCCGCCCACTACGCGGATCTGCTGGTGCTGTTCGGCATGTTCGAGGACGACGGCGACCTTGACGCCCAGGAGGAGGGGGCGGTGGCCGTCGTGGTCCCCGCCTCCACCCGTGGGGTCCGGGTCGACCGCGTCCCCGATCCGCTGGGCTGCAGGGCGGCGGGCCACGCCGACATCACCCTCGATGAGGTCCGCGTTCCGCTGACCCATGTGCTCGGCGGGGCGGCCCTGCCCCTTCCCCTGCTGGTCACCACCGCCCTCGCCTACGGTCGGATGTCGGTCGCCTGGGGGAGCGTGGGCATCCTGCGCGGCTGTCTCACCGCGGCCGCCCGCCACGCCACCGTCCGCGAGCAGTTCGGCGTACCCCTCGGGGAACACCAGCTCGTCGCCCGCCACCTCGCCGAACTGCTCGTCGCCGAGCAGACCGCGACCCGTGTCTGTGAGCATGCCTCCCGCTGCTGGGACGAAGGCTCCCCGGACCAGGTCATGGCCACGGTCCTGGCCAAACACATCAGCGCGGGCAACGCGGCCCGCGGGGCGGCCACCGCCGTCCAGGTGCTCGCCTCGGCCGGGGCCCGTGACTCCCATCTGGTCGCCCGTGCCTACCGGGACGCCAAGCTGATGGAAATCATCGAGGGCAGCAATGAGATCTGCCAGCTCATGCTGGCCCGGCACGTCCTGGGAAGCGCCGCGTGAAGGGAACCGGAGTGAACACCCCCGACAGCGATCTCCTCCCCCTGGTCAAGTGCCTGGTGTGGGACCTGGACAACACCCTGTGGCAGGGCACGCTGCTGGAGGACGGTGAGGTGGTGCTGTCCGACGCGGTGCGGGAGACCGTCGCCGAACTCGACGCCCGTGGCATCCTCCAGTCGGTCGCCAGCAAGAACGACCACGACCTGGCCTGGGCACAGCTGGAGAAGCTCGGTGTCGCCGAGTACTTCGTCCTGCCGGAGATCGGCTGGGGCCCGAAGTCAGGGTCGGTGCGGCGCATCGCCGACACCCTGAACTTCGCGCCGACCACCATCGCCTTCATCGACGACCAGCCCGCGGAGCGTGCCGAGGTCACCCACCACCTGCCCGATGTGCGCTGCTATCCGGCCGAAGCGGTGGCGGAGCTGTCGCGGCTGCCGGAGTTCACCCCCGCCCTGCGGACCGTGGACTCCGGGCGGCGGCGCGAGATGTACCAGGCGGGCTTCCGTCGCGAGGCGGCGCGGGCGGATGCCACCGGGCCGGACGAGGACTTCCTGCGCTCGCTCGACCTCGACCTGCGGATCGGCCGGGCCACCGAGGAGGAGCTCTCCCGTGTCGAGGAACTCACCCTGCGCACCAGCCAGATGAACGCCACCGGTGTGCACTACGGAGACGCCGATCTGCGGCGGCTGCTCACCGATGACGCCCATGAGGTGCTGGTGGTCACGCTCACCGACCGCTTCGGACCGCATGGCGCCGTGGGGGTGCTGCTCCTGGAGCGCCACCCCGGGGTCTGGCACCTCAAACTCCTCGCGACCTCCTGCCGGGTGGTGTCCTTCGGTGTCGGAGCCACGGTGCTGAACTGGCTCACCGGCCAGGCGTCCGGTGCGGGGGTCCATCTGGTGGCCGACTTCAGGCCCACCGACCGCAACCGGATGATGGAGATCGCCTACCGGTTCGCCGGGTTCGAGGAGGATCCGTGCGGATGCGCGGACACCCTCCGCCGTAGGGGCGCCGCCGGCCTCCAGCGCCTGCATCTGCGCCCCGAGCCGCGCCCGGCCTCCGCGACCATACGCGTCACCGCGGTCGACCTGGCGGTGGAGAGGGGGGAAGCCGTGCCCGGCCGGGTCTGAACCGGCGGTGAGCCCGGTACGCGTCGAGGCGCGTACCGGGCTCACGGCCTGTCGGCGTACGTTCGGGAATTCAGCGTTTACGGGCGAGGGTGATGCCGTCGGCCATCACCAGGAGAGAAATGTCCACGCGCTCGTCCCCCGACAGTTTCGCGTTGAGTTCCCGTACCGCCGCGGTATCGGGATCGTCGGCCAGCGGATCGGCGACGCGGCCGAAGAAGAGCGTGTTGTCGATGACCAGCAGTCCGCCGGACCGGGTCAGTCCGAGCGCCTTCTCGTAATACACCGGATAACCGGACTTGTCGGCGTCGATGAACACCATGTCGAACGCCTCGGTGCCGCGCTCGTCCAGCAGCGTGTCCAGTGTCTCGACGGCGTCCCCGATCCGCAGGTCGATTCGTCCCTCCACCCCGTCCCGTTTCCAGTACTCGGCCCCGACCGCCGGCCACCGGTCCGTGATGTCGCAGGTCACGACCTGCCCGTCGAGGGGCACGGCGCGCGCCATGCACAGGGTGCTGTATCCGGTGAACGTCCCGATCTCCAGAACCCGCCGGGCACCGGTCAGCCGCACCAGCAGGGCCAGTAACTGCCCCTCTTCCGCCATGACTTGCAATGCGGCGCCCCCGGGGAGCTGTGCGGTCTCCTCGCGCAGCCCGCTCAGGATGTCGTCGTCCCGCAGGGAGACGTCCCTGACATAGGAAAGGAGCTCCTCCGTTGCGTCTATCTGCTGGGCCATGGGTGATGCAACCCCCTCTGTTCTCTCCGGAATTCGATGAAAATGATGCGAGGTCATTTTATGGTCGGCGCACCGGAAAGTGGGTGGGGAGCGGTTTCCGGAGGACTCCTGTACTGATGTGCGAAATCTTCCGGACACCGCTTCCGTTCAGAGCAGTTGCCTGTGCATCACGACACAGGGGCGGCCGTACTGGTTGTCGGCCCGGCGGTCGATCTCCCGCCAGCCCAGGGAGTTCCAGAAGACCGTGGCCGACGGGTTGTTCTCCAGCACGGCCAGCCGGACACCCCGGTGCCGCCGTTCCCGGAGCCGTTCCTCCACCACGGCCGTGAGGCGTCGTCCCATGCCCTGGCGGTGCAGATCGCCGTGCACCATGAGCAGCCCGATCCAGGGGAAGCCGTCGGTGGGGTGGCGATCGAGGAGGCAGACGAGGCCGACGAGCCGTCCGTGGCGCTCGCGCGCCAGCAGCACTTCGCAGCCCTCGCCCTCCGCCTCCTCGCGCAGGTCGGCCTCGAGCCGGTCGGTGGGAACGTGCTCGGGGTCGTACTCACCCGCGGCCCGGCAGTACCCGGGGTTGCTCGCGTAGAGATCCGTCACCTCGGCCATCTCTTGTGGGGAGAAGCGGAGAGGGATGAGGGACAGGGCGGGTGCGCGGTTCAGTGTGATCAGTCCCGGGGTTCTGGGGCCGTCGTGGTGGGTGGTCAGGGGAGCTCGGGGCGCATCAGCGCCCGGCGGAACGGCTCTCCGGTGGTCCGGGCGTACGCCATGCGTTCGCGTACCTCGCGGAGGGTGCGCGGACGGTAGCCGGGGCCGCCGCAGCAGCTCTTGTGGAACCGCACGCCCGCGTGGAGCAGTACGGACGCGACCCGCCACCCCTGCGTGTCCCGCCGCCGCGGCGCGGCGAAGGCGGACCCCGCGTGCATCAGCGGTTCCGCGCAGCGCGGGCAGCGCCGTTCGTGGTCACCGAGGTAGGGCTGTTTGTACGAGACCCGGCACGGCAGGCACACATACGAGGTCTTCCCATGCGACATGCGCTCCAGGCTAGGTTCCCCGGCGGCGGTGAGCGACACTATTTTCCCTGGTCCCGGTCTCGGGGCCCCGGTCTTGAGCCTCGGTGCCCGGAGCGCGCCGCCTCAGCCGGTCACCTTCGCGATGAACGCGGCCACGTTCGCCACCGTCCGCTCGATCTTCTCCTCCAGGGTCAGCGATTCCTGCGGCCGCGAACCGACACCCGCGTCCTTCTTCCCTCGCACGTACAGCGAGCAGGCCAGGTCGTCGCAGAGATAGCTGCCGACCGAGTTCCCCTGCTGCCGGGCCCTTCCCGCCTTTGGCGCGACCATCAGCGAGACCCCGCCGGTGTGGGAGGTCAGACATATCGAGCACATACTGCGCCGCCGGTGTGCCGAGGCGAGTCCGGGGGAGCGCAGCGCGAGGGCCCGGGGGCGGTCGTCCACCACGGTGACCAGGTAGGCGCGGTCGTGGGCCTGGGGGTCGCGCCAGCCGAGGAAGTCCAGATCCTCCCAGGGCCGGTCGGCCAGATCGCGGGGGATGTACAGGCGCTTCGCCTCGCCCTTGGTGCAGTTGACGAACGCGGCACGTATCTCTTGCCCGGTCAGCGGTTCCATAATGGCAGGCTAGTTTGCCTAAAGGTATTAGGCAAATGCATAATCGCTTCAGGCAGGCGGAGGGAGCGACATGGCATACGCGGGACTGAACGCGGAGCGTCTGACCCGGGCGGGCGCGGAGCTGGCCGATGAGGTCGGATTCGACCAGGTGACCGTCTCGGAGCTGGCCAGGAGGTTCGACGTCAAGGTCGCGAGCCTCTACTCGCATGTGAAGAACTCCCAGGACCTCAGGACCCGGATCGCCCTCCTCGCGCTGGAGGAGCTCGCCGACCGGGCCGCCGAGGCCCTGGCCGGGCGGTCCGCCAAGGATGCCCTCGCCGCCCTGGCGAACGTCTACCGCGACTACGCCCGGGAGCACCCCGGCCGCTACGCCGCCGCTCAGCTCCGGCTCGATCCGGAAGCGGCTGCCGCCAGCGCCGGTGTCCGGCACGCCCGGATGACGCGCGCGATCCTGCGCGGCTACGACCTGACCGAACCGGACCAGACCCATGCGGTCCGGCTGCTGGGCAGCGTCTTCCACGGCTACGTCAGCCTGGAGATGGGGGGAGGGTTCAGCCACAGCGCCCCCGACACCCAGGAGACCTGGTCGCGGATCCTGGACGCGCTCGACGCCCTGCTGCGGAACTGGCCCGAGCGCTGACGCGCGCCGGTGTCACGGACCGTCAGCGGATCCCGCACGCAACCTCCGACAGGCTGGGACGATGCACACCACCGAGTACGACTGGATCACCACGCCCATCACCGCGGACCTCCTGCGCGGAGCCCTCGACCTGGAGCACACCGCGCGCGGCGTGCTGCCGCACCGGCTGCCCGCCCGGGCCCGCGCCCAGTGCACCGACGCACAGCTCGCCATGGCGGAATCCCAGCCCTCCGGTGTCCGGCTGGTCTTCCGGACCCGGGCCACCGCCGTCGAACTGGACACGCTGCCCACCAAGCGCGTCTACGTGGGCGCCCCGCCGCGCCCGGACGGTGTGTACGACCTGCTCGTCGACGGCCGACCGGCCGGCCAGGGAAGCGTCACCGGCGGCGACACGCTGACCGTCGACATGGCCGCCGGTACCGCCACCAGCCGGTCCGGCCCGGTGGGCACTCTCCGCTTCACCGGTCTGTCCGGCGCGGTGAAGGATGTCGAGATCTGGCTGCCGCACAACGAGACCACCGAACTCGTCGCCCTGCGTACCGACGCCCCCATTGAACCCGCTCCCGCCACGGGCCGTCCCGTCTGGCTGCACCACGGCAGTTCGATCAGCCATGGCTCCGACGCCGCGAGTCCCACCACCACATGGCCCGCGCTCGCCGCCGCCCTCGGCGGGGTGGAACTGGTCAACCTGGGCCTGGGCGGCAGTGCCCTGCTCGACCCGTTCACCGCCCGCGCCCTGCGGGACACGCCCGCCGACCTGATCAGCCTCAAGATCGGCATCAACCTGGTCAACACCGATCTGATGCGGCTGCGCGCTTTCACCCCGGCCGTGCACGGTTTCCTCGACACCCTCCGCGAAGGACACCCCACCACCCCGCTGCTGGTCATCTCGCCCATCCTGTGTCCGCTCCACGAGGACACCCCCGGCCCCAGCGTCCCCGACCTCGGCGCGCTCGCCACGGGACAACTCCGGTTCCGGGCCGCGGGTGATCCGGCGGAGCGCGCGAGCGGAAAGCTGACCCTCGGCGTCATCCGGGACGAGCTGGCGAGGATCGTGGAGCAGCGTGCGGCAGCGGATCCGCACCTCCACCACCTCGACGGCCGTGAGCTCTACGGCGAGGCGGACACCGGTGAACTGCCGCTGCCCGACGGGCTCCACCCGGACGCCGCCACCCACCGCCGCATGGGGGAACGCTTCGCCGAGGCGGCTTTTGCCTCCAGCGGGCGTCTGTCGCGATGGGCTCACTAGGGCGTCCAGCCATGTGTCTTCGGGTCAAGGTCCGCCGAGGAGAGCCGAACGTGCCGGTCTGGTCTCCCGGATCGGTGGCGACGGCCCACCCGCCACGGCGGTCAGGCGCTCGTCCGCACCCCCGCGTTGACCAGGATCTCGCGCGCGGGCAGGGCGGTGCTCTCGGCAGCGGTCAGACCGGAAGCCGCCAGGTGCGCGTCCACTATCCGCAGCCCGACCGCGTACCCGGCGAAATCCGGCAGCCCCACCGTGGGCTGCCCCATCCGCCGCGCCGTGGCGTCGCCGAGGACGTAGCCGGTCAGGTTCTGCATCCCGGCCACATCGATATCGCTGGTGATCCGGTCATGAGCGCTGTCCAGCCCGGCGCCGGTCAGGGCGCTGGACCACGGCCCCAGGGCCCCCTCACCGGCCAGCTCCCTTACGAACGCCTCCGCCAGCCCCTCCGCCACGACGTGTTCGCCGACGGTGACGGTCGCCGGGTTCCAGACCACGTTCGCGTAGCGCACGTTGTGGTGCAGTTCGTGTGCGGCGGCGTGGCCGATCTTCGCGAGGCTGGTCTCGGTGGGCCACATCAGCAGATGGATCGAACCGGGGATGCCGCCCGATCCGAAGTACCCGGCGCTGCGCACCGTCAGGTGGTCGTCGTCGGGGTCCCCGAGCACCAGGACGACATGGACGGTCTCCGCGTGCCCGATCCCCGGCACCGCACCGCTGATCCGTTCCCACGCGGCGGTGAGGGACTCCTCGATCCGCCGCCACACCCCCGCCTCCATCATCTGCCGCAGGGCGGGCAGATACCGCGGGTCCTCACGGTCGAGCCGGAAGCCGCTGCCCATCTGGTGCAGTTGGACCAGATCCATGTCCCCCATGACGGACATCGCGCTCCGCAGCGGCTCGAGCATCTCGCGCAGCGCGTCGGCCCGCTCCTCCAGCGGCCGCCCGAGGAGCTCGAGCATGGCGGACGCCGTGTCATGAACAATGATCTTCATGCCCCGTGACGGTAGGTCCTCACGCCACGTGAGGTGCAAGCCTCCGCCACGTCCCCGCGCGTCCTTCGCCACGTCCCGAGCGCCCAGGGACGGCCGTCCCCTCAGGCGCCGCCGCGGGGCAGTCCGCGGCCGGTCGTGGCCAGGGCATAGACCAGCAGACCGAAGGCGGTGGTGGAGGTGACCGCGCGGATGATGTTCCAGCGCACCCACCGCGCCTCGAACCGCTCGCGGACCGCGGACAGATCGGTGATCCGGTCGGGATGTCCGGCGTCGGCGAGGGCATTGTTGAGGGGTACGTTGACCCGGACGGTGATGACCAGCATCACCAGGTAGAGCACCACCGCGGCCACGATCCACGGCAGTGCCGGACGCCCCGCGCCCCGCAGATGCAGTGTCCCGGCCAGGACGGCCAGCAGCAGGGCTCCCGCGAAGACCAAGGCGAACCAGCCGTTGAGGATGGCCACGTTGATGCGCTGCATCGCGTCGATGAAGGTGCGGTCCTCGGCCCGTGCCAGGCCGGGCATCACCGAGCACGCGTATCCGTAGAACAGGCCCGCGCTCAGGCCGGTGGCGACGGTCGCGGCGATCAGGGCGGGGGTCTGCAGGGTGTGGTGGTTCATCATGCCCTCCAGCCAACACCGGCATCGATGGGGCGGGCCATGGCCGAGAGGCTCAGCCCCATACGCGAGCGTCCAGGCGCGGACGACGGCGTGCGCACAGGAACTCCGATCACCTTCACTGAATATCCCGTCACTTTTCACCGATCCGCCCGGGGAAGCGAACACGCGGCTGCGGCAAGGGGGTCAGTCGCGGTCGCTTGCATATGGAAATTGCAACGGCTCATGCCGAGATTTCCTGGTGCTGGCGGCGTCCATCAGATCGGTGAATATCCGACATCGTGCTCCATACAGTGCCACGACATGGTGTCGGCGGGAACGTGTGAAGTCGCGCGGTGTTTCGACCATTGATTCCCGCTGACTAGTGATTAACCCAGGTCCTGTGCGCCTCGCCGCTTCAGGCGGTTTTTCGATCAGAGCGAATCGGATCACTGCTTCTGACTGGTGGGGGCGTATTTTGCCAGGTGGCAGCCCTGAGGTGACGGCGTGGGCGGACATCCCGGGCAGAGTTCTTGGCGGACATTGGATTTCGGCAAAGACTTGCGGCAATAGATGCCTTCTGCCAATTATTTGATTCATGAAGTTGTTCAACCGCATCTCGTCGCATCGCCGCACGCTGGCCCATGCCGCTCCCGCGGCGCACGGCGGTCCGCCGGCCTACGATCCCGTCGTCGCGCCGGATCCCGCCCTCGCGGGTCTGACCGGGGAGTGGATAATCGATCCGGCGCACAGCAGGATCGGGTTCTCCGTCCGGCACGCCATGGTGACCACGGTGCGCGGCTCCTTCACGGAGTTCGAAAGCCGCCTCTACTTCGACGGCAGCGATCCGGCCCGCTCCCGGGCAGAGGTCGTGATGTCCACCGCCAGTGTCCAGACCGGTGTGGAGCAGCGGGACGCCCACTTGATGAGCCGTGACTTCCTGGACGCGGACACCTACCCGCGTATGAGCTTCCGCAGCACCGCGGCGCAGCTCGTGGGGAAGGACGTCTACCGCATGAACGGCGACCTCACCATCAGGGACACCACCCGTCCCGTCGTCCTGGAGCTCACCTACATCGGACACGTCACCGATCCGTTCGGCTATCAGCGGGTCGGCTTCGACGGCACCACCACCATCAACCGGTCCGAGTGGGGGCTGACCTACAGCGCCCGACTGGCCGAGGGCGGTGCGATGGTGAGTGAGAAGGTGCGCCTGCAGTTCGACATCGCCGCCATCCGCACACCTCCACAGGGCTGAGCCCCTGTTGTTCACCGCTCAGCCGGTGATGGCACATCAGGTGGCGGGAGGGCAAGTGCATACGCGCCGCGCGCCGGGGTCCGGACCTGATGCCGGGCGAGAGCCCCTGAGCGAAGCCCGGCCCCGCTCGGGGGCTCTCGCGCCGTCGCCTCGGCGGTCGTCTACATGACAGTGCCGGCCCCCGGGAGACACGACCCGGAGACCGGCACCCACCGCCGGCCCTCACGGGGCAACGGCGTCAGCGGGTCACACGTAGGTGAACCCGCCCGGGACGGTCGCCGTGCCGTTCGCCGTGGTGACCTGAACCGTCTTGTTGCCCACGGTGTTGGCCGGAGTGGTGCCGACCAGCAGGGTCCCGGTGGGGTCGACGGTGATCCCGGTGGCCGGGACACCACCGAAGGTCACGGTGCCGCCGGTCAGGTTGGTACCGATGATGACGAACGGGGTGCCGCCCGCCGTCGGACCGGAGACCGGTGTGATGCCGGCCGCGGTCGGAGGCGGCCCGGTGTAGGTGAAACCGCCCGGAACCGTGGCGCTACCCGCCGGTGTCACCACCTGGACCGTGACGTTGCCGGGCGCGAGCCCCGGCGGGGTGGTGCCGGTCAGCGAGGTACCGGCCGGGTTGACGGTCACGCCGACGGCGGGCACGCCGTTGAACAGGACCACCGCGTTGGCCAGGTTGGTCCCGGTGAGTGTGAAGGCAGTGCCGCCGGTGACCGGGCCGGTGGCCGGGGCGATCGAAGCGGCGGTCGGCGGGAGGACCGGCGCGCCGTAGGTGTAGTTCACGGCGTTGCTGGTGCCGCTGGGAGTGGTCACCGTCACGGACACCGTGCCCGCGGCGTGGGGCGGCGCGGTGACAACGATCGCCAGGCCGAAGGGACTCTGCGCCAGAATGGTCGCCGGGGTGCCGCCGAAGGAGACACCGGTGGCGTTGTTCAGGCGGACCCCCTCCAGCAGGACGAGGTTGCCACCGGTCGTCGGGCCGGAGGTGGGTGTGACCGAGAGCAGCAGCGGCGTCGACGGCGGTGTACCCCCGCCGGGGCCCGGCCATCCCGGGCCTGGCCATCCCGGGCCCGGGTCCCCCGGGCCCGGCCATCCCGGGCCCGGGTCCCCCGGGCCGGGCCAGCCCCCACCGGGGCCGGTCTGGGTGGGGCGACCGCCGTCGTTCGCGAGCATCTGCTGGGACATGGACGTCCTCCTGTCGGACTGTCCCGGGCGACGGCGGCCGCGGATGGTCGCGCGGCCGGTACGAAGGCGGGTCGGCCGCAGGTGCGTGCCGCCGCCCGGAACGGGGGTGATGGGGCCCTGGGTCCGCTGTCGGAAGGGGTGGGACGGACTCTCCGTGCCACCCCGGAGGATGAGGCGTCTGCGCCTCGCCGACACCGGAGTCGGGCGCGATGTGGGGCCCAGCCCCTTCCGGGAGAACTCGCCGCGGGGCAGGGACCGTCGCCGCCGCACAGAGACACGGGGTGCAACGGGTGGGTCGACTGCCGAGCTCCCGGGAAGGGATGGGCGACCCACCGGTTGGATGTGTTCAGTAACCCATAGGGGCGACAAGACAGCAATGGGGTTGACGCGCAGTCACCCGGTCGGCGTAGTGCGTCTCGTGGGTCACCCGGTGTGTTTGCGCCTGTGCCGGCCGGCCGGAACGCATGACGTGACGGGTGTGCTCCGATCATGGAGAAGCCGGTCCCCGAGCCCGGCCCCTCTGACGCGGTGGTGCGCACCACCGCGGCCATGGTGTGCACCACCGATGTGCACACCATGCGGGGTGCGATGCCGGTCGCCCCGGATGTGACGTTGGGTCATGAGGCGGTCGGTGTCGTCCACGCGCTCGGCTCCGCCGTCGAGGGCCTGGAAGTGGGCCAGTGGGTCGCGGCCGCCGAAATCACCCCGTGTTTCCAGTGTGATTCGTGCCAGCGCGGGTTCTCCTCGCAGTGTGGGGGACGGATGCTCGGCGGTGCCAGGTTCACCCAACAGCGGGACGGGAACCTGGCCGAGTACTTCCTGGTGAACAACGCCCAGGCCAATCTGGCGCCGATCCCCGACGGACTCTGTGACCACCGGGCCCTCTACGCCACCGACATGCTGTCCACGGGCTTCGTCGCCGCCGAACGCGCCGAGCTCGCACTGGGGGAGACCGTCGCGGTCTTCGCCCAGGGGGCGGTGGGCCTGTCCGCCACGATCGGCTGCCGACTGCTGGGCGCGGGCCTCATCATCGCCGTCGAGTCGGTTCCCGCTCGCCAGGAGCTGGCCCGCCGCTTCGGCGCCGATGTGATCGTCGACCACACCCGGTGCGAGCCGGTCCAGCGGATCCTGGAGCTGACCGACGGCCAGGGCGTGGACGCCGCCATCGAGGCCCTCGGCACGCCCCGGACGTGGGAGGCGACGTTCCGTGCCACCAGACCCGGAGGACGGATCTCCAATGTCGGGTATCACGGTGAGGTGGCCGAACCGCTGCGGATCCCGCTGGAACCGTTCGGCTACGGGATGTCCGACAAGCAGGTCTACGCGGCGTTCAACCGTGGCGGGCGGGGATGGCTCCGGCGGATCTTCCGGCTGCTGGAGTCCGGAAAGGTCGACCCCACGCCGATGACCACGCACGAGTTCGGCTTCGACGCGATCGAACGGGCCTTCCGGATGATGGCTTCGAAGGACGACGGGATCATCAAGCCGCTGATTCACTTCGACGCCGGCCATGTGTAGACCGCACCGCGCCCACGGCACCGGACCCTTCGGTGCCGCACGGCTTCTCGGGAGCGCAAAGGTGGGCCAGTGGAAGAGCCACTGACCCACCTCTTTACTGGCTGGTAGTCATGCTCCACTCTGTGGGGGTGCGGGCCGTCCGAAGGTGCGGCCCGGACACCTCCGTGTGCCCGCGTTGCCCGCGTGCGTGCGGTCGTTGCTGCCCTCGTCCCGTCCGCACCCCGCTTCGCTGTCCGTCCGCGCCCCGCCCCGACGCGAGTCCGTGCCGCGTCGCGGAGCCACCACCCACCACCCCCGAGTGCGCAGCGGCCCCCATCCGGGCCGCACCGCTCTTCGAGGAAGGCAGGAACCATCGTGTCCCGTTCGACCCGCATCCGTAGATCTGTCATGTCCCTGGCAATTGTGGCTGGAGTGTGCACCGCCACCCTCACCCCCGTGGCCGCCTCCGCCACCCCTGGCCCGGGAGCCACCCGTACCACCGCCGGATCCCAGTCCGCCACCGCCACTGCCACCCGGACGCCGGGTCCGTTCACCGAGCCCGGCTTCGCCGCCACCTGCGAGTGGCACCGCTTCGGTGAGGGCGAGGTCCCGCCGTGGCAGCTGATGTTCCGCGATCCGCTGTGCGTCGAGTACAGCAAGCGCGACATCACCTTCGACAACGGCGGTGCCCTGCGCTTCCTGGTCGCCGAACCCTCCCGCTTCGCCCTCGCCATGGTCACCTGCCGCTACTACCAGCAGGACCACTGGAGCGTGCAGACCACCACCGGCTCAACGCCCTGGGTGACCTGGGACGGTCAGTACTGGTGGGACAAGACCAGGCAGCGGGCCGGAGCCCGGCTCACCCACTTCCGGATCCACGGCACCAGCGTCGGGATCGGCGACGCCGTGGCCGCGCTGCGCCCCACCCATCCCGAACTGGCCGATGTCCTCGACGAGTACGGCAGTGAAGCCGGAGAGACCGGCCTGACCACGACCCTCCCGTATGATCTGCGCTGCGATCTGGCCGGATGACCACCATGCCCCCGCACCCTGAGCACCCTGAGCACCCCGGCACCTCCGCGCCACCCGCTCGCCGGACGATCCTCAGCGCCCTCACCGCCACCGTCGCACTCCTGGCCGCCGGTCAACTCCCTCCCGCCGTCTCCCGGGCGGTCGCCGCCGAGACCGGGGCCACGGGATGGACCGTCCAGACGATGGAGGCGTTCGCGGACACCCTGATCCCCGGTGAACGCCGCTCCAGCGCTGACCGCGCCATCGCCGGGGCCGTCACCGGCCCCGGCGCCGTACAGGCCGGGGTGATCCAGACACTCACCTCGCCCGAACTGCCCCTGGCTCCGCTCCTGCCGGAGATCGCGGCCCTGCTCAACGCCCGAGCACTCGCCTACGCCACGCTCCACCTGATCCTGCTGCCGCCCACCCTCCCGGCCTTCGTCGGCCTGCCGTTCCGCCACCGCACCACGCTCCTCGGCACCCTCTTCGATCCCGGGGAGCCCGACCGCGCCATCTGGCAGGTGCTGAGCCTGCTGACCGGTCTCGCCTTCGACAGCGCAGCCCATCTGGACACCCGCCAGGCCCTGGACGCCCACCACCCCGGACTGGACTGGCTGGACTTCCCACCGCCCGGAGCGGACGGGCTGTGGCGCTTCCCCCACTACTCCTACGGCAAGGCCCTGGCCACCCCGCACCCCGCCACCACCCCGTCGGGGAGCCCCGCATGAGCGCGCAGACCACCGACGTACTCGTCATCGGCAGCGGCTTCGGCGGCGCCATCCCCGCGTACTACCTGGCCGCCGGAGGCGCCCGCGTCACCATCCTGGAACGCGGACCGCGGCTGGCCGCGGACGACTTCGCCCACTCCCTGCAACTGGGCACCTACAACCGCATCGTCGACGTCGTACGCGGTGAGGGCATCGCCGTGGTCACCGGCAACTGCGTCGGCGGCGGCAGCGTCGTGTACTTCGCGGCCTCCCTGCGCGCTCCCGCGTTCATCTTCGAACGCCGTGGCGGCACCGGCCGCCGCATCTGGCCCGCCGCACTCACCCGCGCCGCACTCGACCCCTGGTACGACCGCGTCGAAGAAGCCCTGCCCGTCACCCGCACCGACTGGTCCGACGTCTCCTACGCGGGCGGGATCCTGGCCGCCGCGTGCCGGCGCACCGGGCACACCTGCAACCCCGTGCCCGTCGCCGTCGACACCGACCGCTGCACCAACTGCAACTGGATGCTGTCCGGCTGCCGGTTCGACGCCAAACGCTCCATGCTCCTCAACTACCTGCCCGCGGCCGAGGCCCACGGCGCCACCATCCACCCCCTGCACGAAGTGCAGAGCATCAGTCCCTCACCCCTGTCCGGCCACCGCTACGCCGTCAGCTACACCGTCCTCGACCCCGATGACTACACCTGCACCCCCACCACGGGCACCATCCACGCCAAGGTCGTCGTCCTCGCGGCCGGGGCCGTCGGCACCCCCGTCATCCTCCAGCGCTCCGCACTGCTCCTCGGCGGCATCCCGGCCGCCGTGGGACGGTACTTCTCCGGCAACGGCGACCGCGTCAGCGTGGCCGACGTGAACGAGGACAAGGTGCGCACACTGCTCGGCCTGTCCCGCCCGGACGGCGTCCCCTACCAGGGGCTGCCGATCGGCCGCCCCATCACGGCGGCCACCTACGACTACCTGGACGCCGCGGCACCCGAGTACAGCCGCTTCAGCCTCCAGCAGATCTACTTCCCGTCGCTGACCAATGTGCTCGCCCAGGCCGCCGACCCGCCCCACTGGTTCGGCATACCGGCGCGCGCCCTGCGCTCCCGGTGGAAGTCCTGGCTCACCCTGCTGGCGATGACCGAGGACGACAACGAAGGCACCTTCTCCGCCGTCCCGCCGCTCACCGGCAGTTTCACCCGCCTCGCCCCCGGCCTCGGCCTCGGCACCATGACCTACCGTCCCACCACCCGGACCCGCGACGGCTGGCACACGGCGGACCAGGCCCTGCGCGGGATCCTCGAAAAGGACGGACTGGCCCAGGTGCGGCCCTGGAGCGAAGACGTGGCCGGAGCGGTGACCGCCCATCCGCTCGGCTCCGCCCGCATGGGCGACACCTCCGCCACCAGCGCCCTCACCGACACCGGAGAACTCCGCGGCCACCAGGGCCTGTTCATCACCGACGGCTCGGCCGTCCCCACCTCCCTGACCGTCAACCCTTCCCTCACCATCGCCGCCCTCGCCGAACGCGCCACCCCCGCCATCACCCGGCGCGCCGCCCAGACCGGTGCCGAGGTCCGCTACGGAGCGCCCGTGCCCACCCCATGACCACGATGTCCACCTCACCCAACCGGCCATGTACCCCGGTGCGGACCCGCACCGGGGTACACCGCCGCCGGTAGCGTGCCCACCATGATGGTGGGCACCGAGGAAACCAGGCTGGTCGTGCTGCGCGGCAACAGCGCTTCCGGCAAGTCGTCCGTCGCGGCCGGGCTCCGCGACACCTTCGGCCGCGGCCTCGCCCTGGTCGGACAGGACACCATCCGCCGCGTCGTGCTGCGCGAACGCGACCGCCCGGGCGCCGTGAACATCGGCCTGATCGACGCCGTCGCCCGTCACGCCCTGGACGCCGGGTACCACGTCGTCGTCGAGGGCATCCTGTACGCCGAGCACTACGGTGAGATGCTCGCCCGGCTGCGTGCCGACCACCGGGGCCCGACCCACGGCTACTACCTGCAGGTGCCGTTCGCCGAAACGCCGGCCCGGCACCTCACCGAACCCCAGGCGGACGAGTACGGCGAGGCGGAGATGCGCGAGTGGTACCGCGAACTCGATCTGCTGCCCGGCGGCGTCGAAAGGGTCATCGGCGCCGACAGCACCCTGTCCGACACCGTCGACCGCATCATGTGCGACACCGGGCTGGCCCATCTCCCGGCGCTGGAGCGCTGACCCGAGGACACGCACACGCGTCGCGCCGCACCGGTGCCACGCCGTCACCCCGCACCGCGGCGGGACGCCGCCACGCGGAACTTCTCCACCGGGCGCTACTTCTGCGTGCTTCCCCGAGTCGGTACAGTCCGTGATCCACGCCGGAACGTTTTCCCCGTACAACGGTCCGGTGACACACGTGCCCCAACGCCCAGGAGACCCCATGCTTCGTCAGCAGGCTCTCAGGCCCGCGATGACGTGTCTGGCGCTCGCGCTCGCCGCCACCGTCAGCGCTCCGGTGACCGCCACCGCCCGGGAGACCACCGCGCACCGCACGCCGCGCGCCGAGTGTCCGCAGCTGAACAAGGACCTGCACTGGTACGGCGACAACCGGGCCGGACTCCAGCGCATGATCGACGAACGCGGAACCTGCGGTCAGGGCTCCCGTCCCGGATCGCCGAAGCCCGTGGCGGCGTTCGACTGGGACAACACCATCGTCAAGAACGACATCTCCGACGCCACGCTCGCGTGGATGCTCAAGCACGACAAGATCCTCCAGCCCAGCAGCTGGCGCGCCACCAACAAGTGGATGACCGAGGCGGCCCATCGCGCGCTCACCCGCGCCTGCGGCACCTCCGTTCCCGTGGGACGGCCCCTGCCGACCTCGACGGACACCGACTGCACCGACGAGATCCTCGACATCTACGCGGACGAGGAGACGTCGACCGGGAAGACCGCCTTCAGCGGGGTGTGGAACCACCGCAGGACCGTACCCTCCTACGTCTGGATCACCCAGCTCTTCGCCGGGCACACCCCGGCGCAGCTGACCTCCTTCGCCCGCAAGGCGCGTGCCGAGAACCTCGCCGCGCCGATCGGCACGAAGCAGACGGTCGGAACCCACAGCTGGGCCGGTTACGTGCGCTACTACGAGCAGCAACTCGACCTCATCCGCACTCTCCGCGAGGCCGGGTTCGACGTCTGGGTGGTGTCCGCCTCCGCGGAGCCGATCGTCCGGGCCTGGGCCCCGGGCGCGGGATTCCCGGACGACCGTGTCGTGGGCATCCGCAACGTCGTCAAGAACGGCCGGCTCACCACGGGTGTCCAGGGATGCGGTGACGTCGGGGACAACACCGGCGGTGACGTCCTGACCTACATGGACGGCAAGCGCTGCTGGATCAACAAGAGCATCTACGGCATCAAGGGCGCCGAGGCATGGCGTGAGCAGGACCCCGCACACCGGATCGCGTTCGGCGCGGGCGACGCCGAGACCGATGTCACCTTCGTCAATGACGCCACCGCCGGGCACCTGGCCATCAACCGCAACAAGACCGAGCTGATGTGCCGGGCGTATGACAACGCCGACCGGCGGTGGTTCATCAACCCGATGTTCATCGAGCCGAATCCGCGCCAGAAGACGCCCTACCCCTGCGCCACCAAGGGACATATGAACACCGATGGTGTCGAGGCACCCCTGCGGCGCCCCGACGGATCCGTCGTCCCGGACCAGGAGGACCGGGTGTACCCGCACACCTCCTGACGGACCTCACCGGGCCCCGCCGCCCACGGCCGGGCGGGGTGAATTCGGGCGTTCGAGGGGCGGGCCCTGTCTCCGGGCCCGCCCCACACCCCGCGCCGTTGGGACGGACCGGACCCGCCGCCCTCGTACCCTGGTCCCCGTGCCATCCTCCCGACTCCACCGTGTCGCCGTCCTCGTGCTCGAAGGCGCGAAACCACTCGACGTCGGCATTCCCGCCCAGGTGTTCACGACCCGCGCGAGCATGCCCTACGAAGTGCGGGTATGCGGTGCGTCGCCCGGTCTCGTCACCGGTGGCGACGGCCTCTCGTACCACGTGGCCCACGGTCTCGACGCGCTCGAGTGGGCCGACATCGTCTTCGTCCCCGGCTACCGGCACCCGGACCGCGAGGATCCGCCCGGGGCCGTCGTGGCCGGGCTGATCGCGGCCCACCGGCGGGGCGCGCGGCTCGCCGCCATCTCCACAGGCGCCTTCGCGCTCGCCGCCACCGGTCTGCTCGACGGCAAGCGTGCCACGACCCACTGGCACTACGCGCGGGCCCTCGCGGTGAAACACCCGCTCATCGACGTCGACGAGAACGTCCTGTTCGTCGACGAGGGCAGTGTGCTCACCTCCGCGGGCGCCGCCTCCGGTATCGATCTGTGTCTGCACATCCTCCGAGCCGATCTCGGGGTGGCCGCCTCCAACCACGCCGCCCGCCGCCTGGTCGCGGCCCCCTACCGCAGCGGCGGTCAGGCGCAGTACGTACCGCGCAGCGTGCCCGAGGCGCTCGGTGAGCGTTTCGCCGCCACCCGGGAGTGGGCGCTGCAGCGCCTCGGCGAACCCCTCACCCTCAAGGCGCTCGCACGGCACGCGGCGGTGTCGCCGCGCACCCTGTCGCGGCGCTTCGTCGACGACACCGGCTACACCCCCATGCAGTGGGTGATGCGCGCCCGCATCGACGTGGCCCGTGAACTGCTCGAGCGGTCCGAGCGGAGTGTGGAGCAGATCGCCACCGATGTGGGCCTGGGCACCGGGGCGAACCTGCGGCTGCACTTCCAGCACATCCTCGGCACCACCCCCACCGAGTACCGGCGCACCTTCACCCAGGGCGAGTAGCCGTTCGCGAGCTGGCGCGATCCTTTTGAACCGTGGCGCTCTCGCCTAGGTCACGGACCGGCATCCGCGCGCGACGCTGGTGGCGAACGGAAGGGACACCATTCATGACTCGCATCGCCATCAACGGGTTCGGCCGCATCGGACGCAATGTGCTGCGCGCACTGCTCGAGCGCGACAGCGACCTCGAGATCGTCGCCATCAACGACCTCTCGGAGCCCGCGACCCTCGCACGGCTGCTCGCCTTCGACACGACGGCGGGCCGTCTCGGCCGCCCGGTGACGGTCGACGGGGACACCCTCGTCGTCGACGGCCGTCGGATCAAGGTGCTGGCCGAGCGCGAACCGGAGCGGCTGCCCTGGGCCGACCTCGGGGTGGAGATCGTGCTGGAGGCCACCGGCCGCTTCACCTCGGCCAAGGCCGCCCGCGCGCACCTCGACGCGGGAGCGAAGCGGGTCCTCGTCGGCGCTCCGTCCGACGGTGCCGATGTCACGCTCGCCTTCGGGGTCAACACCGACGCGTACGACCCGGACGTGCACACGATCGTCTCGAACGCCTCGTGCACGACCAACGCGCTCGCGCCGCTGGCCGCGGTGCTCGATGAACTCGCGGGCATCGAGCACGGCTTCATGACCACGGTGCACGCCTACACCCAGGAGCAGAACCTCCAGGACGGCCCGCACCGCGACGCCCGCCGCGCCCGCGCCGCCGGTGTCAACATCGTGCCGACCACGACGGGCGCCGCCAAGGCGATCGGTCTGGTGCTGCCGAACCTCGACGGCAAGCTGTCCGGTGACTCGATCCGCGTACCGGTTCCGGTGGGCTCGATCGTCGAGCTCAACACGACCGTCGCCCGTGACGTCACGCGCGAGGAGGTGCTGGCGGCGTACCGGTCCGCAGCGGACGGGGCGCTGAAGGGCGTCCTCGAGTACTCCGACGACCCGCTCGTGTCGTCCGACATCACCGGCAACCCGGCGTCGTCGATCTTCGACTCCGAGCTCACCCGTGTCGAAGGCCGCCACGTCAAGGTGGTCGCCTGGTACGACAACGAGTGGGGCTTCTCGAACCGGGTGATCGACTCGCTCGAGCTCCTCGCCGCGCGCTGACCCGCGCCACGGGCGCCCCCACCGGGCCGCCACCCCGCTACGGCACCGCCGGGGTGGTCACGGTGGGGGCGCCCGAGGCGTTTGTGCGCTGATTGGCGCAAGAGGGGGTCCGGGACGGCTGATGCCTGCGAGGCTGTCTCAATGAGGACCCTTTACAGAAGCCTGCTCCGTATGCTTCCCCGGTTCGGGGTACAGGTGCTCGATCTCGGCGCCGGTACGGCGGTGCTGTCCCGGCGGGGTGAACGCACCCGTGTCCCCGTGGGCCGGGAGGCCGATCTCGTGATCCGCGGCGAGGGCCCGTACACCGCGGCGCGGATGCGCAAGGGCGTGTGGGTGGTCGCCCGCGGCCGTGGCGATCCGGCCGCCACCTGGAAGTCCGTCCCGCTCGGCAACACCGGTGCCCAGCTCCTCCTCGACGAGAGCGCCGCGTCCGACGAACGCTCGCTCCAGCTGGCGGCGGCCACCTTCCTGTGCACCCACCACGTGGCTGGGCTGCTGGAGCACTACGGGGTGAACTGCGTCTTCGACGTCGGCGCCAACACCGGTCAGTACGCCAAGCGGCTGCGCGGGCTCGGCTATCCGGGCAGAATCGTTTCCTTCGAGCCCACCGAGGATGCGTTCGCCAAACTGCGGCAGGCCGCGGAGCCCGATCCCGAATGGTGGGTGTACCCCTTCGGCCTCGGGCGCGAGGACGCCACACACTCCATCCACGTGGACTGGAACACCATGAACTCGCTGCTCCCGCCCAGCGAGTACGGCAAGGGCCGCTACCGCCGGTTCGCCAGGACCCGCACCGAGGAGATCGAGCTCCGCAGGCTGGACGGTGTGATGGACAAGGCGCTGGCCGGCCTGACCGAGCCCCGGCCCTATCTGAAGATGGACACCCAGGGGTACGACCTGGAGGTGTTCGCGGGCGCCGGGGACCGGGCGGGAGAGTTCGTGGGGATGCAGTCCGAGGTGGCGGCGCTGCCGCTGTACGAGGGGAGCCCCCGGATGGCCGAGGCGATCGCCGTGTACGAGGAGAGCGGCTTCGAGATCACCGGTATGTATCCGGTGACCCGGGAGGCGACGACGGGCCGGGTGGTGGAGTTCGACTGCGTGATGATGCGCGCGGCCGCCGCCCCGCGCTAGGGCATGTCCGCGAGGTCGCGTCGGATCAGCCCGCGGCGACTTTGCGGACACGCCCTGGGGCGACGGCGCTTCCCCGCATCCTGAGGCCCCGGACCGGCAGACGGTCCGGGGCCCTCGGCGTTCCCGCGGCCGCCCGGCCGCCCGCGAGGGTGAACCATGCCTCATTCCGGAGGGCGTCCTTGCTATGCATCGAGTTGCATAGCAGGATCATGGCCATGGCGCTCGAACACGCGATCCTCGTTTCCCTGCTCGAGAAGGCCGGATCCGGCTATGAGCTGGCCCGGCGGTTCGAGCGGTCCATCGGCTACTTCTGGACCGCCAGCCACCAGCAGATCTACCGCGTGCTCAAGCGCATGGAGAGCGATGGCTGGATCGAGGCCCGCGAGGTGCAGCAGCAGGCCCGGCCGGACAAGAAGGAGTACTCCGTCGCCGAGCCCGGCCGCGCCGCCCTGTCCGAGTGGCTGCACGAACCGGTCGAACCCGAGAGCGTGCGGCATGACCTCGCCGTGAAGATCCGCGGCGCGGCCTTCGACGATCCCGCGGCCCTGATCAGCGAGGTCGAGCGGCACCGCCGGGCGCACAGCGACCGGCTCGACCGCTATCTGGCCGGTGAGGAACGGGACTTCACCGGCCCCGAAGCCCCCGTCGAGCTCAGCGCCGGGGAGTCGCTCCAGCACGTCGTGCTGCGCGGCGGCATCGCCTACGAGCGGATGACGCTCGCCTGGCTGGACGACGTCCTGGACACGCTCCACCGGCTCCGACCCGAGAGCTGAACCCCGGCGCCACGAGCGGCTCACACCGCACCCCGACGCGCCCCCGTACCTCCACCACCCACCCCACCACTGCGAGCAGGAAAGGTGACCCTCCGTGGCCGACGCACTGCTGTTCAACCCGCGTACCTACGACCCGGCGCACTTCGACCCCGAGACGCGCCGACTGCTGCGCGCCACCGTCGACTGGTTCGAGGACCGCGGCAAGCGCCAGCTGATCGAGGACTACCGCACCCGCGCCTGGCTGGCGGACTTCCTGGCGTTCTCCGCCAAGGAAGGACTCTTCGCCACCTTCCTCACCCCGGCCTCGGCCGCCACCCCCGAAGAGGGGGACAAGCGCTGGGACACCGCCCGGATAGCCGCCCTCAACGAGATCTTCGGCTTCTACGGGCTGGACTACTGGTACGCCTGGCAGGTCACCATCCTCGGCCTCGGCCCCGTCTGGCAGAGCGACAACGCCACCGCCCGCGCCCGGGCCGCCGAACTCCTCGCCCAGGGCGAGGTGTTCGCCTTCGGCCTGTCCGAGAAGTCCCACGGCGCGGACATCTACTCCACCGACATGCTGCTGGAGCCGGACGGCGAGGGCGGCTTCCTGGCCAGCGGCTCCAAGTACTACATCGGCAACGGCAACGCCGCCGGGCTCGTCTCCGTCTTCGGCCGGCGCACCGACGTCGAGGGCGCCGACGGCTACGTCTTCTTCGCCGCCGACAGCCGCCACCCGTCGTACCATCTGGTGAAGAACGTGGTCGACTCCTCCAAGTACGTCAGCGAGTTCCGGCTGGAGAACTACCCGGTCGGTGCCGACGATGTACTGCACACCGGCCGCGCCGCCTTCGACGCCGCGCTCAACACCGTCAACGTCGGCAAGTTCAACCTCTGCACCGCCTCGGTCGGCATCTGCGAGCACGCGATGTACGAGGCCGTCACCCACGCCCAGAACCGCATCCTCTACGGCCGTCCCGTCACCGCCTTCCCGCACGTACGCCGGGAGCTGGCCGACGCCTACGTCCGGCTGGTCGGGATGAAGCTGTTCAGCGACCGTGCCGTCGACTACTTCCGCACCGCGGGCCCCGACGACCGCCGCTACCTCCTCTTCAACCCCATGACGAAGATGAAGGTGACCACCGAGGGCGAGAAGGTCATCGACCTGATGTGGGACGTCATCGCCGCGAAGGGCTTCGAGAAGGACACCTACTTCTCCCAGGCCGCCACCGAGATCCGCGGGCTGCCCAAGCTGGAGGGCACCGTCCACGTCAACCTCGCCCTGATCCTGAAGTTCATGGGCAACCACCTGCTGGCCCCGGCCGAGTACGAGCCCGTGCCGACCCGCCTGGACGCGGCCGACGACGCGTTCCTCTTCCGCCAGGGACCGGCCCGCGGCCTGGGCGCCATCCGCTTCCACGACTGGCGCGCCCCCTACGACGATTACGCCCACATCCCCAACGTCGCCCGCTTCCGCGAGCAGGCCGACGCCCTGTGCGAGTTCGTCACCACCGCCGCGCCCGGCGAGGACCAGAGCAAGGACCTGGACTTCCTCCTCGCCGTCGGCCAGCTCTTCGCGCTGGTGGTGTACGGCCAGCTGATCCTGGAGCAGGGGCGGCTGACCGGCGTCGAGGAGACCGTGCTCGACGAACTGTTCGCGGTCTTCGTGCGTGACTTCTCCGCCTACGCCGTGGAACTGCACGGCAAGGACTCCGCCACGGCGGAGCAGCAGAACTGGGCCCTGGGCGCGGTCCGGCGCCCGGTGGTGGACGAGGCCCGCTCGGCCCGTGTCTGGGAGCGGGTCGAGGCGTTGTCCGGGACCTACGAGATGGCTCCCTGACCGGGGCCATACGGCTTCCCTGACGAACGGCGAAGGCGCCCGCACCGGTGGTACCGGTGCGGGCGCCTTCGGCCGGACGGGACGCGGGATCCGGGGATCAGACCCGGCCCGCGGGCAGCTTCCCGCGCCCGAACAGCTTCCGTTCACCGTGGAGGGCGAACGGTGTGGTCCGCAGATCGGCGATCCGTATCCCGAAGATCTTCAGCTGGAGCATCAGCTCGGTCTTCAGGTCGTAGCCCGCGCTCAGCGCCCACGCCGGAGCGCCGCCACCGGTGCCTGCCGCGGCGCGTCCGGTGAGATACACCGACAGGTCCCCGCCCACACCGACGGTGTCGTAGAGGAACACCTCGGCGTGTGCGCCGACACGGGCCGTCGCGGTGGCCGCCCCCTGGACCCGGGGATTGCCGCCCTTGGTCCGCTGATCCGCCTCGCGCAGCGCGCGCCAGCCGTTCTCCCGGTCGTACCGTGCGCCCACGGCGAACGAGCCGGTGGTGCGCTGGTCGGCGTCGAGCACGATGCGGCCACCCGCGGTGAAGCGGTAGTTGAAGGTCACCTCGGTGCTCACCACGACCGGAATCGGGCCCACCCAGAAGACATGACGGCCGGTGACCGCCGCCAGCGGCACCGAGACCTTCCCGGTGTCCGCGGTGCCCCGCACCTTTCCGTGCACCTGCCAGCCGTAGCTGTAGGAGCCGCCGAGGCCGACGGCCGCCCGCTGCGGCAGCAGACTGAGCCCGCCGCGCCGGTCGTACTGGAAGATCAGCTCCGGCCGGAAGGTGATGTCCCCGGCCAGCCGGGCGGGCGACCTGTCGGTTGCCTGCACTCCCTTGGGCAGGGGCACGTCGAGGCCCAGGCGCAGGGCGCCCAGTCCCTTCGCCGCGGCGGACGGAAGGGGCCCGTGCGGGGCGGTGCGTGCCGCGCGGTGCCCGAGCTGGGTGTGCGCGCCGCTGTCGGAGGCCGACGGGGCCGGGGTCGGTGAGGCATCACCGGCCGGGATGTCGCCGGCGCCGGCGGACGGCGTCGGGCTCGTCCCCTGGGACGGCGCCGTGGCAACGCCACCGTCCTCCGCGCCGGGGCCGCCGCCGTCGGACGGCTTGCGTACGGTGACACCGGAGGAGAGCGGTTTGACGCTGAGCTCATCGCCGCGCAACGCCGTGCGGCGGTTCACCTTCTGATCGCCGAGCAGCTCCGAGAGGGTGGCGGGCGCGGTGGTGACCCGGACCTCGCCGTCCTGCGAGCCGGTGACGGTGCGCACCTTGAACAGCGCGCCCGCCGGGGCCTTCCGGCTCGGCGCCGCGGCGATGACGTCGCCCGAGCGTACGGACTTGCCACCGGATGCCTTGAGCACCGCCCGCTTCCCGGCGGCGTCGTACGACGACAGCTTCACGGCGACCGACCGGTTCGGACCGGTGGGCGTCCCCGAGGGCTTGGCGACCACGGCACCGCCCTCCGGGGCGGCGGCCGCGCCATCGGCACCGGACACGGTGTCCGGGCCGGGGGAGCCGGTGGCTCGTGTCCCGGACGCGCCGGGGCCGGAGTCCGGGGAGTCCGAGAGGAGCGAGTAGCCGCCGAGGGCGGCGGGGACCAGCACACCGAGGGCGGCGGCGGGCACCGCGATGCGGCGCCAGGAAACAGCCATGGGAGTCCTTGGGGATGACCGATGAGGGGACGGCAGGGCCGCGGACCACACCCCCGGCGGATCCTGACAACCCGGAAGTTATCCAAGATCGAACATCTGTAGGGGTTCGGGCGGCTTCCTCGTAGCATGGCGGCGAATGATCACTTCTGCCATGGAGAAAGACACCGACTCGGGAGGGGACGGGTGGAGGGTTCCACAACGGTGCCGGAGGCGGTCGCCGCGCTGCACGCCCGGATCGGCGCGCTCACCGACGAGGTCATCGCCGCCCTCCGCGGCCAACTCCCCTCCTATGCCGCGCTTCCGCCGGAGGGCATCCGGCCGCGGGTGACCATGGCGATCCGCAACGGCCTGGCGGTGGTGCAGCGCTGGGCCGACGAGGAGCAGCGGTCACCGCGGGACGGCGTGCGCGACGGCGGCCGGTCCCACGACCTCCCCGCCGGATACCTGGGTGAGGTCGCCGCCCTGGCCCGGGTGCTTCCGGTGGAGGACGTGCTCTCGGCGTACCGCATCGGATCGGACGTCGTCTGGCGGTGTTTCGGGGAGGAGATGGCCGCCCGGCACGCCACCGCCGAGGAACTGCTGCCGATCGCGGAGACACTGCGGGCCTGGGCCAACGCCACCACCCTGCGCATCGTCCGCAGCTGCCACACCGCGGCCAGGCGGGACATCACCACCGACCGGCGGAACTCCGCCCTGGTCCGGGCCCTGCTCCTGGGCGAGGCGCGCTGGGACGATCCGCATGACCCGGACGCCGTGGACGGCCAGGGCACCGACGGGGCCACCTGCGACCGGAGCGCCCTGCGCCTGCCGTTCCGCGCACGCCTGCCCGGCTCCGGCTCCGGGCGCCCCGCCCCCGCGGCCGCCGCCGAGCACGAGGTCCTGGCACGCGCTGTCGATCTGCTGGGGCCCTGGCTCGCGGGCGACGCGGTCGGCGGCCCTCTGGTGACGACCGTCGACGGGGACGCCGCCGGGCTGCTGACCGCGCGCCCGGACGGACTGTGCCGCGGCCTGGTGGTGGGCGTGGGCGCCCCGGCCGCCCGTGCCGCCCTCGCCACCGAGTTCACCCGCGCCACCCAGGCGCTGCGCGCCGCGGTCGACTCCGGCCTCGTGGGGACCTTCACCCGCGAGGAACTGGGGCTGCGGGCCACGGTCGTGGCGATGCCCGCGATCGGCGCCCAGCTGGTGGGACTCCGACTGGAACCGCTGGCCGAACGCGGTGAGGACGGCGCCCAGTTGGAGGAGGCGGCCGCCGCCTACCTCCGTGCTGGCATGCGCCTGGAGGCCGCCGCCCGCAGCCTCTACGTCCACCCCAACACACTGCGCAACCGGCTCCGGCGCTTCGAGGAACTCACCGGAACCCATCTGCGCGACCCGGCCGACCTGGCCGAGGTGTGGTGGGCGCTGGCTCACCGCCGCATCCACGGCCCGGAGGACTGATCCCCCGGCGCGGCGGTCAGGCCCCGGCCGCCCGCGCCGCCTCCTCGACACTTTCCCGGACCCAGCCCAGAAAGGCCCGGACATCGGCGTCCGGCAGGGCGACCGCGAAGGCGCGGGGGCGTTCGAAGCTGTGCACCGCGGCGTCGACCAGCGGCCGGAACCGCTCCTCGGTCAGGGCGATCTCCCGCGCCGCGGTGCGCTTGGCCACCCAGCGGCCGGTGCGGCAGAACACCACGGCCCGGCAGCCGTTGAGCACCCGGTTGTCCGCGAGGTGTCCCTCACCGCCACTGTGCTCGACGACCGACGCGCGGACGGCGGCGAGCACGTCCCGGCGATCCGGCGCGGCGACCAGGTCCCGTGCGGGGCCGCCGAAGAGGGGGAGCCCGGTGTGGTGGGCGATGGACCGGTCGATGACGTACCAGAAGGCGGGGGACCGCGCCGGGTCGGCGTCGGCCCGGTCCGGCAGCGACGGGCCGGTGTTGAGATCGAGCAGATATCCCGCCTCCTCGGAGGGCCGACGGGCGAAGTCCGCTCCGTAGACGACCAGTTCCAGTCCGGCCGCGGGACAGGGCAGTGCGGAGTGGGCGAGGTCGTCGGCCAGGTCGTGCAGGGCCGAGCCGGGCAGGGACGGCTCCACCACGACCGTCAGATCGATGTCACTGCGGCCGTGCCGGTAGTCCCCGAGCGCCAGGGACCCGACCGCGAGGACACCGACCAGGTGGTCCCCGCACACCGCGCGCGTGCGCCGGAGGAGCTCCTGAAGGTAGGAGTGGAGTTCGGTGGGGAGGGACCGCGGCGGTCCGGATGCCGGGGTCACCCGCCCGCTCGCTCCGTGTCCGGCTCGGTGGACCGGGCGGCAGCCCGTACGAGGTTCTGCTCCAGTCGTTCCAGGGTGGCGAGGGCGTCCGCGCGTTCGTCGTCCGAGAGACCGGTGGCCGAGATCTCCTCGAGCTGGCTC
Organism: Streptomyces sp. NPDC045899; assembly: GCF_056431485.1. Taxonomy (NCBI): domain Bacteria; kingdom Bacillati; phylum Actinomycetota; class Actinomycetes; order Kitasatosporales; family Streptomycetaceae; genus Streptomyces; species Streptomyces sp. NPDC045899. The sequence continues at coordinate 59,142 of NZ_JBWKKP010000031.1, read as the reverse complement.
CAGACCCGCTCCACCTCCCGGCGCAGGGCGTGGCTGGCCGTCGTGGGCTCGATGAGCGAGGCGCGCTTGTCGGTGGGGGAGGGACGGCGGCGGACGAAACCGGCCTGTTCGAGGCGGCGGACGGTGCGGGTCATGGTGGCGGCGTCGGAGTCCATCAGGCGCACCAGGTCGATCTGACGCTGCGGGCCCAGTTCCCAGAGGTGCATCATGACCAGCTCCTGGCCCGGGTGCAGACCGATGCGGCGCAACAGCTGTCCCGCGAACATGCGGTGCAGCCTGGCCAGCCGGAAGATCGCGTGGCTGATCGGTCCGCCGCCGGCCGCGCCGGGAACCGGCACGGTGGCTTCCCGTTCCGTCACTCCGGAACCCCGCCCGGCGTCAGGTGTGGACTGGGCCATCTCTTCCCCACTCTCCTGTCTGGACAGCCGAAACTGTACCTGTGAGCTGCCCGTGGGCGTTTCCTCGATCGCGTGGGGCATCGGTCAGGCGAGGGTGACGAGGTCGCGGTAGTCCTCGCTCCACAGGTCCTCGTCCGCGTCCGGCAGGAGCAGGACGCGATCGGGCCGCAGCGCGTCGATGGCACCCTCGTCGTGAGTGACCATCACGATGGCGCCCGGATAGGAGCCGACCGCGGTCAGGACCTCGGCCCGGGAAGCGGGATCGAGGTTGTTGGTCGGCTCGTCCAGCAGCAGGACGTTGGCTCCGGAGTGCACCAGAGAGGCCAGCGCGAGCCGCGCCTTCTCCCCGCCGGAGAGCACTCCCGCGGGCTTGTCGGTGTCGTCCCCGGAGAACAGGAACGCGCCCAGCACCTGCCGCACTTCGCCCTCGGTGAGGTGCGGGGCGGCGTCGGCCAGGTTGCGCAGGACGGATCGGTCCGGGCGCAGGGTGTCGTGTTCCTGCGCGAAATAGCCCAGCCGCAGCCCGTGCCCGTGCACCACACGTCCCGCGTCCGGCCGCTGCTCGCCCGCCAGGATGCGCAGCAGGGTGGTCTTGCCCGCCCCGTTGAGCCCGAGGACGACCAGCCGGCTGCCCCGGTCCACGGCCAGATCGACCCCGGACAGAACGTGGTGCCCGCCGTAGGACTTGGTCAGACCGGCCGCGCCCAGCGGGATCCGTCCGCACGGCCGCGGTTCGGGCAGCCGGATCCTGGCGACCCGCTCCGTCCGGCGTGCCGGTTCCAGGCCGGCCAGCATGCGATCGGCGCGCCGTGTCATGCTCCGGGCCATGACCGCGGTCGCCGAGCGGGCCTTCATCTTGTCCGCCTGTGCGTGCAGGGCGGCGGCCTTGCGCTCGGCTCCGGCCCGTTCGCGGGCACGCCGCCGTTCGTCCGCCTCCCGCTGGGTGAGATAGGCGTCCCAGCCCGTGTTGTGGATGTCGATCGCCGCCCGGGTGGCGTCCAGGTGGAACACCCGGTTGACGACATCGGCGAGCAGCGAGGTGTCATGGCTGATCACCACGAGACCGCCCCGGTGGTTCAGGAGGAAGGCCCGCAGCCAGCCGACGGAGTCGGCGTCGAGGTGGTTGGTCGGCTCGTCCAGCAGCAGGGTGCCGCCGTCCTGGCCGGAGAGCAGGATCCGCGCCAGCTCCACCCGGCGCCGCTGTCCGCCGGACAGTGTGCCCACCGGCTCACCCATGACCCGGTCGGGCAGCCCGAGACCGGCCGCGACCCGGGCGGCCCCGGCCTCCGCCGCGTATCCGCCACCGGCCTCGAACGCGGCCTCGGCCCGTGCGTAGTCGTTCATCGCCCGCTCCAGCACGGCGGGGTCCTCGGCCCTGGCCATCGCGGCCTCCGCCGCGCGCAGCCGACGCAGTGCCCGGTCCAGGCCCCGGGCGGACAGGATCCGGTCGGTGACGGTGACCGCCGGGTCGGCGGCCCGGGAGTCCTGGGCGAGAAGCCCGACCGGGCCGGTGTGCGTGATCGTCCCGGCGGTGGGGCGGGACTGTCCGGCGAGGGCGGTCAGCAAGGTGGTCTTGCCCGCGCCATTGCGGCCGACCAGACCGATGCGGTCGCCGGGCGAGACGGTGAAGGAGAGGTCGGACAGCAGCAGGCGGGCACCCGCGCGCAGCTCGACCCCATGAACGGTAATCATGGAAGAACGCTCCGAAACAGCGAAAGGACACACTTCTGGCGTGGAAGCGGGTCCTCAGCTAGGAAATGCGGGGCGTCGACATGGGGCCACCGTAAGGGGCCGCCCGCGGCGACCGCATCCGATTTCTTGCCGCGGGCCTGCGCGCAAGCCGTTCCAGGGCCGGTTCGCGGCGTGCGCGTCGAGGCACGACCGCACCGCCCCCCACACCGTCCGGCCGTGACATGATCGGATCATGGCCGAGGACACGGGATATCTGCTGGACAACCGCCAGGCCGAGGCGGGCACCCGCTTCGAGGCGCTGTCGGCCCTCTTCGACCCCTCGACGTTCCGGCACTTCGAGACGGTCGGTATCGACGAGGGCTGGCGGTGCTGGGAGGTCGGGGCCGGCGGCCCCACGGTCCCCGGCTGGCTCGCCGGACGCGTCGGACCGAGCGGGCAGGTGCTCGCCACCGACATCGATGTGTCCTGGATCCGGGAGGCCGCCACCGAAGGAGTCGAGGTACTCCGCCACGATGTCGCCCTCGACCCGCCCCCGCCCGGCCCCTTCGACCTGATCCACGCCCGCCTCGTCCTGGTCCACATCACGGACCGCGACGCCGCGCTGCGCTCCATGGCCCGGGCGCTCCGCCCCGGCGGCTGGCTGCTGATCGAGGACGCCGACCCCGCTCTCCAGCCACATATCTGTCCCGACGAGTACGGCCCCGAGCAGGAGTTGGCCAACCGGCTGCGCCGCGGAGTCCGCCAGTTGCTCGAGGGGCGGGGCGCCGACCTCGCCTACGGACGGAAACTGCCGCGGCTGCTGCGCGGGATCGGCCTCGTGGAGGTCGAGGCCGACGCCTACTTCCCGATCGCCTCGCCCCACTTGGACGTCCTCGAGGCGGCCACCGTCCATCAGGTACGGGACAAGCTCATCGCCGCGGGTCTCGCCACGGACGAGGAGATCGAGCGGCACCTCGCCCATATCGCGACAGGGCGGCTGGACCTCGCCACCGCACCGTTGATCTCGGCCTGGGGCCGCCGGCCCCTCGAAGACGGCCCCGGCCGACGGCCCCCCGAACACTAGGCCCAGTTCTGTCGGTCTGCGTGGATCAGGCCGCGGCGTCTGGTGCAGGGGGCACCTCCCCGCGGTAGCCGGGTCGGCTGGCATGGCCGAGCGTCGTCCTTGCACTGGGCGTACTCGGACGATCCCACGATGATCGCGCGGCGCTTCCCTGTCCGCTTCAGCCCCGCGCAGACCTGGCGGATCCTGCGTCAGATGGGCTGGACCGTACAGGTCCCGGCGCGCGCCGGGCCGCCGAACGCGACGAGGTCGCGGTGACCGCCGTGGGAAGAAGGGCTGTCAGGAAAAGGATTTCGCTGCCTTGCTGGATGCACCCATCAGCAGCTCGGCAGGCCACCGTCGTGCTGGTGTGGGACGACTGCACCCACCACGTCGGTGCCGCGATGCGCGAACTGATCGCGACCCGGCAGTGGCTGACCATCTTCTCATTCCCTGCTACACACCGACCGCAACCCCGGCCGCCGGCATGTGGGCCCCATCTGGAGGCCGGACTCTCCCCGCCCCGACATGACGTCAGCCCGACCCGGAAAACTCTGTATCTCTGGCGTGCCTCCCTGGACGGCGGTGCCGTTTGGTTCTTTTGGCTGTGTGATAGGTGAGGCGACGTTCGTATGTTGGTATGAATAGCCGCAAAGCGGTCATCACAGTCGCGGCGAGCGGCTGCCGCGCGCCATGAAAGAGGTGTCCGATGGGCATCAGTTGTCGGTCGGGGCCGAAGAACAGGCCCGCGGAGGTTGTGCCGCCGCATCGCGATGGCCCTGGCCTGACGCCGGCACCCGCGCTGGTGGCGGCCAGTCAAGAATTTCCGCGTGGGCGCTCATGGTGGCGGCGGCTCGTTGGGGCGGTGCTGGCGCCGCTGCTGGCGTTCACGGCCACTGCCGCACACGCTCAGGGCGTCTGGTTGACCTTGCCGTCGATGCCGACCGCCCGCTTCAGCCCGGCAGGGGCGGCGGCGCCCTGCCCGGCGGGAATGACGAACACCTGCGTGTACACCATCGGCGGGGATAGTTTCTCGGGCTTTCTGGACACGGCAGAGGTATACACACCAGCCACCAATACGTGGGTGACCCTGCCGTCGATGCCCACCGCGCGCTCCGGCCCGGCAGGGGCAGCGGCACCCTGCCCCAAGGCGTCGAATGGCCCCTGCGTGTACGTCGTCGGCGGAGAAAAGGCCAGTACTGGCTCGCTCTCGGACTTCGTGAACACAGCGGAGGCATTCGCGATCGAGCGCTCCTCCGATCCGCAGCCCCCTCTCCCCTGCCCCCACGATCCGCATGGCAAGTGCCCGCCCAAACCTCGACCGCACCCTCACCACTGACGAGGGCGGCTTCGCAACCGTGCGGAAGGCCTTCAGCTTGTTGATCGCCCCTTCGACGGTGTTGCGCTTCTTGTAGCGGGCCTTGTCGAAACCGGGCGTCCAGCGGGAACCTCCAGCCGTGGCATGTGTATGTCGTGACCGGCGAACCCTTGGCCGAACTGAAGAGACACGCGAGCGCCAGGGCACTGGCGGGAGACCCGGGTGATGAGCGGGAGTATCCGATGTACCCGGACGAACTGACCTCGCCGTATCTGGACCGCTTCTCCGCTGCGGCAGCTCAGCGATACGAAGAGCTGGGGATGGAGCGCGACGACCCCGACCGGCCCTGCCGAGATCGACGGGACACTGCCTAGTGGTCGGTTGTGCCACGGATCGCCTCGGCGGCCGACCGTGCGAACCCCGCCACGGTACGCGGGCAGCGCCAGCGGGACTCCGGATCGGGGTCCTCACCCTGCTCGTCGAGGTCGTGCCACGAGTACTCCGCGCCCCCGCCGAGCAGCGACAGCAGCACGGGGAAGAGCTCCAGCCGCATGTCGAGGTCGCCGTCGTCGCAGGGATGACTCCCGTGGTCGCAGCTGAGGTCCGCCGCGGCCGGGTCCGAGGCGACGGCCAGCAGCGCGTCCGCGGTCCGGTCCGCCACCGCGGAATCCGCCGCCCATGTCGCATGGCCGGACATCAGGACCAGCCCCAGCGTGAAGAACGCAGTCACATCCGGATCCCGGGGCACCGCGGCCCGCGCCCGGCCGAGCCGCTCCACACACCGCGACAGGGTCTCGTCGGGCTCCCCCAGGAAGTACCCCTGTCGTATCGAGTCCCAGTCATCGACCAGCTGTTCCGCATCGGAGATCATGATCCGAAGGACGATGGACCGGGCGTACCGGTTCCCCGTGCGCCGGATCCTGCTGAGAGAGTGAGGCGATGAACGCACGCATGAAGCAGGGACAGTGCCCGGACTGCGGATCGACCGAGGTCTTCCCCATCGACCTCCACCGGAACCAGGGGGGAGCGATCTGGGTCATGCTCTGGGACACCTACGGGCGCAAGCGCATCGATCTCACCACACTCGCCTGTGCGGACTGCGGATTGATACGCCAGTACGCGGCCGACGACGCGAAGAGCCGCAATCACCTGGCACGGGCCCTGATCCGCCCCGCGGACGACCCCCGCTGAGCCGTCTTCGTCACAGGTCCACACCGGACGCCAGACGCTGGCCCACGGCGTTGTAGACATTGACGGTCGCGTCCGATCTCGACTCCTTCCAGTCCGCGTACGCCCACGCCAGAGCCCTCGCCGGTGACTCGTCCACGCTCCCGTCCATCGCGTTGCCCGGCTGGGGGCTATCGGTGAGATCCGTAGCGATATGGACGTCCCCGTCCTTGCTGAAGATGATCCCGACAACCGCGGTGACGTGCCGGGCGAGCTTCCTCTGCTCGGGCGTCCCCTTGGTCTTCAGACGGACACGGAACTCACGGGCCAGCTCCAGTGCCTCGTCATGATGGTCGATACGCGGCATGTCGGCTGTGGGGACCTCATCCTCGGCGGACGATCCGAAGGGCGTCAGACCAGTCACTCCGAGGGCGAGGGCGATCGTCAACGCCACGAGCGCCGCCAGGGCAGCAGCCGTCCACGTCCGGAGTCTGCGCTGAGCCATTCGCGTTCCATTCCACTCATCGATGCGCCATGCAGCGCGAGTGTAGGAACGCCCTCACCGATCGGCTGGAGTAGGCACTACTCATCTGCGGGAGTCGAGCGACCGGGTTGCTTCGGTTGTCCGCGCCGTGATGAAGAGACGCTTGTGCTGGGTTCCGCGGTCGGCACCGCGGCTACCCGCGCCCGGCGCGGGGCGCCACCCCCAGCCCCTTCAGCCGTTCGAAGTCGGCCGCGTCGATCTGTTCCAGAACCTTCAACTGGCGTTCCAGTGACTTGAGCTGGCGGCCGCTGTCCTCGTGGCGCCTGAGGGCGTCCGCGGTCGTGACGTGGAAGCGGGCGAGCGCGACCTTGAGGCTGCGGCTCTCAAGGATCATCCGGTAGATGGTCTCCTCCGCCAGGGCGTCCCGGACGGACCGGACCGGGCGGGTGAAGAACAGGGTGACGATCTGCCCCGCGCCCAGGGTTCCGATGATCGCGGGGGTCTGCCAGGTGACCCGGCCCGGCCACACGACCTGGACCACCGACAGCGCGAGCGCGATCAGCAGCAGACCCGCGCCCAGGCCGAGCAGGAACGTACTGGCGAACCGGACCGTGCGCTGCGCCCGCCGGAGCCGTTCCGAGGTCTGGATGCGGTAGTCGCGCAGCCGGGCGTCCTCGTAGGAGAGGATGCCCTCCTTGTCCTGGATATAGGAGGCGTAGCCGGTGAACTCGGCCTCCCCGCCCCTGGTCAGGCGGCGGTCGTCATCGGGCCGGGAGCCGAGGAAGCGGGCGAGCTCCGCCAGCCCGGTCATCACCTCGGCGCGCAGCACCCGTTCACAGAAGTCCAGCGCCGACAGGTGCCGCTCCAGCGTGCGGCTCGCGGTGAGGGCGTCGGAGACGACGAGCTGGCGGACGTTGTAGCGCGAGCGGATACCGGTCAGCAGTAATTGGATCTTGATGTCGGTGAGCACACCGAGCACCACGACATGAGTCGTCTCCTCCCGGCCGTCCGCCAGCAGGCCGTCCAGCAGCGTCGCCAGGCGTGACGGCTGACGGGGCTCGGGGCGTCCGCCGGAGCTGTGCTGGAAGTCGAACAGCGTGTTGGACGTCAGGTGGTGGACGCGCAGCCTGCCGCCCCAGCCGTCCTCGCGGGGCGGCGGGTCCAGCAACTCCGCGAGGCCGTCGACGTACTCGGCACCCCAGGTGTTCGCCTCGCAGTGCGCGCCGTACTGCCTGCGTTCGAGGTCGTACGCCTCACCCGGTACGTGCCAGTCACGGATGTTGATCAGATGGAGCACTCCGTCCCCGTGGCCGCGGGTCCGGGAGCCCACCGTGGCCTGGAGGAAGCGGGCGAGCGGGGAGTGGCGGATCTGCCCGGCGGACAGGACCCTGCGGTGCCCCTCCGTCCGGAAGCCGGTCCCGTTCTCGCTGTCGAGCAGCAGCTTGGACGCGGCGCTCTCCGGGAGACACAACTGGCAGTCCAGGTTCAGGAAGAGGTCGTTCTGCAGACACTGCGTGATCAATATGTACTGCGGTGCGCTCGCGTCCGGGCGTGGTGCGCGCGGTTCCATGGTCCCCCCTCGGCCGTCACACGCGCATCGGCATCCGGGGGTGCGACGGTCGTCCCCCTCGACGCGTGCTCCAGCGTCCATCATGCGACTGTTGATGAGGAGGCGGAAGCATCTGGCCGGTTCTGACACCAATCGACCGGATGAGTCAACGCGACCCGCCCCGGCCTCCTTGACCCCCGTCGTCAGGGGTGGGCCCTGACCGCGCCCAGCCCGGAGGTCCGGTGAGACCATCTCCACCACGATCTGGGAGTACGAAAGGTTGGGCTCATATGGCACGCCGGTCCGGGGCAAAGGCCAGAGAGGCTCGGCGTGCACGGGAGGCGAAGCGGGCCGAGGACGCGCGGCTCACCGCGAAGCGGGCCGCGCCCGGCGGCGAGGGCGTCAAGCACCGCGGGGGACTGCGCGGCAACCTGTGGCCGGTGGTGGGCGTACTGGCCTTGCTGACCGCGATCGGCGGATCGGTGCTGCTGGCCTCCTCTCGACTGCTGGAGGACATGTGGCGCGACCTCGCCCCGCGATGGCCCGGCGGCGGATACGGTTTCGCGGCCTCGGCCGGGTTCGTGCTCTTCCCCGCCGTGGCCGGAGTCGTCGTGGGGCTGGGCACTCTCTCCGAGGACATCAGGGGATGGCGGCGGAGCCGGAGGCCGCACCACATCGCCAGGGCGGCTGGTCACGGTGTACTCGCGGTGGCGAGCGGCCTGCTGGGCACCCTCGGCCTCGTGGTGGTGACGACGACGCTCAACGGGAAGGGGGGCACCCGCTCGGACGGCCTCTCCATCTTCCTCCGGCGCGAGTACCCCTTCATCGGGTACGTGGCGCTGGGCGGCATCGTGGCCCTGCTCGCGGTCGCCGCGGTGACGGTGAAGCTCCGGGAACTGCTGCGGCGCCGGGCGAGCGGGTCCGGTACCGCGCGGCCGTAGCCGGTTCCGCAGTCACACGAAGGGGCCTCGCCCTACCGGCCGGTTCGCCGCTCTACGGTCCTCGCTGCCGGCCCATGCCTATTCTGTGCCGGAGCCGCCGCCGGCGCCTGAAACGCGCACGCCGTGACCTCGCCGACCCGGCCCGGAACGGCACCCCAAGCGGTGCCGAGTTCAGGGGGTGGGCGGGCTGATGCCGCACCCGCCCCCTTGGGCGTCACGGAGCTGATCCCTGCCACGTGCGTTGCAGATGGCGCACGGATACGACGCCGGTTTACCCCAGGATCAATTCGTCGTTGGATGTGGTGATTTCAGGCTGCCGCATAGTCTCCCTGTCGACCGCACGGAGTGTTCCTGGAAGGCGCACTCACCGACATCGCGCCACCGGGGGATGCGCGCGCTTCCGCGAGCCAAGGGGGAATCACGGCGCGGTCGGTCAGGGAGAACCGTGGAAGAAGGGCGAGCATGAGCACTTTGCGCAAGCGCACCAAGGTCGGCGTCGCCGCGACCGTGCTGGGGGTCAGCGCACTGTTCGGAATGGCCGGACCGGCCTCGGCCGCGTCGGCGAGCACCACTCGCGCGAACGCCGACGCCGGCCAGGCCAGTGTGTCGGGGACGGCGCCGGACTGTGTGCATCGATCTGTGAACGGGCGGACGCACGAAGCCGTCGCGAGCAACAACTGTGATGGGACCATGCGACTGAAGATCGTCGTGAAGAACGGCTATGACAGTCGCTGTACGTCCATCGCGCGGGGGAGGTACCTCTACCACTCGTGGCCGTTCGGCTCCTATGACCGCACGGTGACCTGCTGACCGACGGGGGAGCCCGCGTTCAGCGTCCCCGTTCCTCGCGGCAGCGGTGCGCTCACGGGGGGAGTCGAGGGTTCCGCCGGGCTGACCCGGTCCCGGGCCCGCCGGTGTCAGGCTACGGGGGACACCGGCCCGTGACGGGAGGGGCGGGATGAGCAAGCGCGGGGTTGCGGAGGGCCGGTCTCGTCGAGGCCGGCCCTTCCGTCTGCCCGTGGCTCACCGCGTATGGCCTACGGCGGGGGCCGCCCCGGCGCCCCCTGCCATGCCTGCTCCGGGCCGGCGATCACCACGTCCACAACTCCTGTGCGGGGCAACCACGTTGACCTCTGCGCGTATCCACCGGGACTAGGCTGCGGCGATGCGGATCCACACCCTCGTCGCCGACGTGCTCATCGCGTTGGCGCAGACCAGCGTCGCCGTGCTTCTCGGGCAGGAGTCCGCGGCCCAGGGCTGGCCCGCGCTCGATGCGACGGGGTACCTGATGGTCGCCTTGGTCAACGCTCCGGTGGTGCTCCGCGGCAGGGCGCCCGTCGCCGTCTGCCTCGTGGTCCTGGTGATGTGGGCCGTGTATGTGACGGTCGGATACTGGCCCGTGGTCAACTCCTTCGCCCCGATGCTGGCCGTGTACACGGTCGCGGCCACGCGGCCGGTACGCACCGCGGTGGGCTGCGCCGCCCTGATGAGCGCCGTCTGGATCTACGCCGGTGCCATCAGCGAAGACGCCGTCATGGTGTCGGTCCTCGGCCAGGCCGTCGGCTTCTCCGTCGTCCTCGTCCGCTTCGGGTACACCGCCCGTCGTTCCGTGGAGCTGGCCGACCGGTTGCGTGAGGAACAGCAGGAACGGGCGCGCCGCGAGGTGGCGGATGAGCGCGGACGGATCGCGCGGGAACTCCATGATGTGGTCGCGCATCACATGTCGGTGATATCCGTCCAGGTGGGGCTGGCCCGCTTCGTCTTCGACACGGATCCGGAGACCGCCCGCAACGCGCTCGCCACCATCGAGGAGAGCAGCAGGAACGGTCTCGAGGAACTGCGGAGGGTCCTGCGGGTGCTGCGCGTCGACGGTGATGGGGGACCTGCCGCGCCCATGCCGGGAATCTCCCGGCTGGACGAGATGGCCGACCGTGTGCGGGCGGGAGGAGTGCCGGTGGACCTCCGTGTGCACGGCAGGCCACGTCCCCTTCCGCCCGGGGTCGAGCTGTGTGCGTACCGATGTGTCCAGGAGGCCCTGACCAACGTACTGAAGCATGCTCCCGGAGCGAGCACACAGGTACAACTGCACTACCAGTCACACCAGTTGACGGTCTCCGTCACGAACGGCGGCCAGGGCGTGAATCCGGACAAGATGCGGACCGGCAGCGGCCATGGCTTGATCGGCATGCGGGAGCGGGCCAAGCTGTACGGGGGCACGGTCACCGTCGGCCCACGGAGCGAGGGGGGATTCGCCGTCCGGCTCATCCTGCCGGTCTCCGTACAGACCTCGCCGAAGAGAGACGGCACAACGGAATGACCGCCGCATGACCAAGGTGCTTGTCGTCGACGATCAGTTCCTCATCCGGGCCGGGCTGGTGGGGCTGCTCCGTGCGGCCCCGGGGGTGGAGATCGTGGGGGAGGCCGCTGACGGCGGGGAAGCCGTGGCCCTGGCGGCCCGCACCCGCCCCGATGTCGTACTGATGGACATCCGGATGCCCGGCATGGGTGGTATCACGGCCACCGAGAGGATCCTCGCCCAGTCGGAGGATCCCGCCCCGAGGATCCTGGTCCTGACCACGTTCGACCTCGACGAGTATGTGTACGGGGCGCTGCGGGCCGGTGCTTCGGGCTTCCTGCTCAAGGACTCCGGCCCCGAGCGGATACTCGCGGCGGTCGCTGCCGTCGGAGGCGGCGACACGCTTTTCGCGCCCTCCGTCACCAAGCGTCTGGTCGAAGCGTACGCCCGGCACAGCGGTCGGTCATCTGCCGAAGCGCCACCCGACCTGGACGCGCTGACCGGCCGCGAGACGGAGGTGCTGCGGCTGGCCGCCCGTGGCCTGAGCAATCTGGAGATCGCCGGTGAGCTCTTCATCAGTGAGGCGACGGTCAAGACTCATCTGAACCGGGCGATGACCAAGCTCGAGTTGTCGAGCAGGGCACAGGCCGTGGTGCTGGCCTATGAGACGGGGCTGGTGCGGCCGGGCGAAGGAGCCTGCTGAACGCCGGCGGATATGGGAACGTCCCGCCGGCGCCCACCCTTCTGAGGGGGCGCTTGTGCGACGGTCTGCCGGCCCAGTCCGCGATCCCGGAGAGTGAGAAGGCGCGCTACCGGAATCTCGGGTGGACCATCGAGGACGGTGCGGACTGTCGTATCGCCCCTGTCGCCGCCGATCATCTCCAGGGCACCGGCCTCGGAACCGAGCTGCTCAAGGGAGCGCTCGGCGTCCTGCGTGAGCGTGGATGCCGGCACGTCATCCTCTTCGGCGGCACCCAGCCCTCCAACACCGGGGCGATCCGCGCCTACGAAAAGGCGGGATTCAAGCCGGCCGGTGTCTTTCGCGAACGAGGGATCGAGAGCGTCGATATGTGGCTCTCCTTGAACTAGAGGGCACGATGCTGTTCATGCGGTCATGTCGACGTTCCATTCCAGCGGCAGGGGCGTGTCGCAGAAGACGCAGACGAAGTGTTCGTCCCGCACGATGTTGCGCTGCTGACAGCCGGGGCAGCGACGGAAGGTCACCTCGTGGGTGAAGCCGCTCGGGGAAGCAATGCCGGCTCGGTCCAACGCCTTACCGACAGCCGTCCATGAGCTGATGTCCGGGCAGTAGCCGGTCGACTGGTTGCTGACTTCGTCGACCACCCACCACCCGGATTCCTCGCGGAAGCTCATCTCTCCGGCGCTCAGGACCGCTTCTCCGCCCGCACAAGACCTTTCAACTCGGCAGGTCCGACGTACTGGTAGCTCCGCCCCCGCATGCACATGATGGCCAATCCAGCGGCAGGCTGGGTCTCTTCAGAGCTAGGGGAGGTCGGCTCCGATCATGTCATTGGCCGTCACGACGAAGAAGATACAGAAGGCGAGGACAACGCCCAGGAAGCAGAGCAGACCGACCGTGCTCGCCGCGTGCTTGACGGGGCTGGGCGCCTGCGCGGTGGCGTTCTGGGGCTGCTCGGCCGTGTAGTACACGGTGACGAAGTCGTCCTCCACGGTCGTCGCGGGGCCGTTCGCCTCGTCGAAGCGGACGGGGGCGCCCCCGCGCGGTGTGAACTCGTAGACGTGGTGATGCGTGGTGGTGATGTGGCCGCTGTCGTTGTGGTGGCGTGTCGTGGTGTAGGCGCGCAGACAGCGGGCCTCCGCCGTCAGGCCGCTCGACCACGCCTGCTTCAGCTCCAGGGAGCGCCGGATCACCTTGACCGCCATCACGATCACCACCACGGCGATGAACGCCGGTACGACATAGAACATGAACTCCATGGCTGCCCCCGATTCACCCCGTGTGCGCCGCCCGGATTCCGGACGGTGTGTGCAGAACCTACCCACGGGGAGGACCGGGGAGCCTCAAGTCCCGCTCAGAATCCGGCGTCCGAGCGGTCGCCGGAGCCATCGGAAGCGGTGGCGATCTCGAGTGGCTCATGCCCCTCGGTGGGGCGGTGGCCGCTGGGTGGTGTCGCGCGGTCCTTCTCGGTCGTGATGGCGGAGGCGGACAGGAGCGTCGCGCCCGCGAGGCTGCCCCACAGGGCGGCCGGGCCGTGGGACGCGAGGGTGGTGATGGCTGCGGGGGAGACGGCGAGGCCGAGACCCGTGGAGAGTTCGAAGCGGGCCAGCGTACGTCCCAGGGCGTGGGGCGGGGCGAGGGCGGTGACGAGCGCGGTGGCGCTGCCGGCGTAGATGATCTCCCCGAGGGTGCACACGACGGACACCGCGGCGACGGCCGGCGCGCCCCAGCCGTGTCCCAGCGAGGTGGCCACGAGGAAGCCGAGGTAGGACACGGTGAGGACCACACCTCCGAGGGCGAGCACGGTCCGCCGGGGGTAACGGGAGAGCAGGACGGTGACCGGAACCTGGAGGGTGACCACCAGCACGGTGTTGGCCACGAAGATGGCCGCCGACCACACCGGGGAGGCGTTCAGCTGTGTCACCAGGATGAGGGGAAGCGCGATTTCGGGGACGTTGAGGCAGAAGACGTAGACCACGTTGGCGGCCAGCAGCGCGCGCATCCGGGGTGCGGGCACCTCGGCCTTGTCCTCGGCCGGGAGGGCGGCCGGACGCGCGTGCAGATGGACCGACCACGCCAGGACCGCCGCGGCGAGATAGGCGACGCCGGTGACGGCTGCCAGCGCCTGCAAGGCCGTGGTGCCGCCCGTCAGACAGACCGTGGCGAGGAGCGCGCCCACGCCCAGACCGGCGTTGCGCAGGGCCCGGCCGGCCGCGAGGGCGGCGTCGCGCTCCCGGCCGTGGGCGACGGTGGCCACCAGAGCCGCGTGGGCGGGTGGCCAGGCCTGGTTGCCGACGCCGAGGAAGAGTGTCGCCACCGTGAACAGCCAGACGTGTCCGGTCGGGGTCGCCAGCAGCAGCCCCACGCCCAGCATCCGCACGAGCATGGACGCTGCCACGACCGTGCTGCGTGCGCCCCGGTCCAGCCACCGGCCCACGGCGGGCATGCACACCAGCCCCGCGACGATGCCGCCGGTCATGGCGATACCGGTGACCGGTGCGGACAGCTTCAGCACGGTTACCCCGTAGAGCAGCAGGAAGGGCCGCAGCAGTCCGGTCCCGAGCGAGTCGACGGCCAGGGCGACGGCGTAGCGGGGGCCGCCGGAGGCGCGGACGAGGGCGCCGGGCCGGATCTTGGTGGTGGTTGCCATGGGTCCACGGTGGATCCGGCCGCGGGGGATGGCCGTGTCAGTTGACGGACACTGTCAATTGACGAGGTCACCGGCCATGGGATCGGGGATGCTGAGGGGGTGACGTTGAGGATCGACATCAGTGGCCTGCCGTCCGAGCGGCTGCGGTTCGCCGCTTCCCCGCTGGCCGAGCTGACCGCGATGCTGCACGTGCTGGCCGAACCCGGACATCATCCGCAGTACGCCCGCTGGGCGGGGGAGGTCTGGGCCGGGCTGCGCCCGGAACTGGCCGAGCGCCTGCGGGAGGCCGAGTTCCTCTGGCGTTCCTCACAAGCCGACTTCCTTCTCCCCGCCCGGCCCCGGCCCACCCTCGCCGAGGAGCTGGACGAGGTGGACCGGATCGACGACGACACCTATGTGACCGCCGCGCTCGTCACCACGTGCGGCGGGCACCGGGTCCCGCTCGCCGTGCGCTCGCCGCTCACCGACGCGGCCGCGCGCGGCCGCGCCCTGGACCTTGCCCAGGCCCGCGGACCTCGGCAGGAAGCCTTCGCGGAACGGCTGCTCGCGGACCCGGCCGCCGTACGGGGGCGGGTGCGCCACACCCTCGAACAGTGCGCCGAGGCCTTCTTCGACGCCGCGTGGGCGGACGTGGCGGTGCGGCTCGCCACCGACCTGCGGCTCAAGAACGACCTGCGGGAGCGCCAGGGCATCGCGGCGGCGCTCGCGTCGGCCTCCGGCGCGGTCACCCTGACGCCGGACGGCGCCTGCATCGTCGTGGACAAGCTCCAGGACAAGGCGACCACCGCCCGCGACACCGGCGTCACCTTCATCCCCAGTGTCTTCGGCCACCCGCACCTGGTGGTGGTCCACACACCCGGGTGGCAGCCGGTGGTGCAGTACCCGGTGGCCGAGTCGAGTCCAGCGGAGCCGGTATCGCTGGAAACGGTCACCCTGCGGCTGGAAGCGCTCGCCCATCCGGTGCGGCTGCGGTTGCTGCGCACCCTGGCCCGTGGCCCACACACCACCGGTGAGCTGGCCCATGTCTGGGAGCTCACGCCCCCGGAGGTCTCCCGTCACCTGGCGGTGCTGCGCCACGCGGGTCTGCTCACGGCCCGGCGGCACGGTCGTTACGTCCGGCACACCCTCAATCTGCCCGACCTGACGGCGCTGGGCGCCGACCTGCTGGCCGCGGTGCTGCGCTGACGCGCTACCGCGCCGAGTCGGTGCAGGCCCGCCCTCATTCGGGCGACCCCGTCGTCCTGACGCGTGGCTTCCGGTTTCAGGGAGCGAGGACGGCGACGACCCGGTTGACCATGTCCTCCTCCGCGTTCAGGGGAGTCGGAGTGTAGGACAGCACGAAACGGGTGCTCAGGTCGCGGGTGGCGAACATGCGGGTGCGGTATCCGTAGGTCTCCCCGGTCTTCCCCCAGAAGGTCGTGCCGCGCACGGTGGCCGCTTGCAGGCCCATGCTGTAGCGGGCCGGGCTGCCGTCCAGCATACGTACCGTGGGCGGGGGCAGGGTGAAGACCTTCTTCCGCGCTCGAGGCGGCAGGAGTGCTCCGCTGAACAAGGCGTTCTGGAAGCGGAAGAGGTCCCTGGCGGTGGAGACGAGTTCACCTTCACCCCATGAGGAGGACTGGTCGTACCGCGTGATGTCGCGCAGACTGCCGTCGGTCATGCTCAGATACCCGTGGACATGGGACCCGTGCATACGGGAATCGTCGCCCGGGATCAGGGTGCCGGTCAGATCCAGGGGGCGCACGATGCGCTC
The DNA here is from genome assembly GCF_056431485.1 of Streptomyces sp. NPDC045899. Taxonomy (NCBI): domain Bacteria; kingdom Bacillati; phylum Actinomycetota; class Actinomycetes; order Kitasatosporales; family Streptomycetaceae; genus Streptomyces; species Streptomyces sp. NPDC045899. Next base: position 43,155 of record NZ_JBWKKP010000031.1, on the reverse strand, counting down.
GGCGATCGCATCACCGTAAGGATGCCCGGTCAGCTTCTCCACGAGCAGTGCGAGGAGTACGTAGTTGACACCCCGGTACTCCTGCTTCGTGCCGGGGACGAACTTCAGGGGTGCGTATGTCACCGTGTCGACCAGGCGCTGTGGTGTCCAGTGGTCGAAGCGGTGGTTCAGGACCGCCTCCGGTGTGCTGAGGTCCGGCACCTTCCGGTGGTCGGGCAGGCCACTGGTGTGGTGGAGCAGATGTGACACCGCGATGCGGTCGAATCCGGAGGGCATGGAGAGCTCGGGAAGGCAACGAGTGACCGGGGCGTCGAGATCCAACCGGCCTTCTGCCCAGAGCTGGAGGACGACCGTCGCCACCAAAACCTTGGTCACGCTGCCCGCCCTGAAGCGGTCGTCGGCGCGCACCGGACGCTCGCTCATCACATCGGCGACGCCCGCGCTGCCGTACCAACGCCCTCCCGGCCATGCCGCCAGCAGCTGTGAGGCGGTCGCCCGCGGACGGGAGAGATCGCTGATGGCGGCATGGAGGGCCCGCGGATCGACGGCCGGAGCGGCCGTGGCAGGAGCGCTGCTGCCTCCCGTGGCGAGAGTGAGAGCACCGATGGCGGAAGCGCCTGTGAAGGCGCGTCGGGAAAGACACGTCATGGTGATCGATGGTTCCGCTCGCCACGCCCCGTGGCATCCGGGGCGCCCCTGGCGGAACCCTGGAACACCCCTGAGAGCGAGCGGGAGGGCCACACCCTATGGTCTGCCGTACGCGGCCTGTCTTCCCGCCGTCGTCCTTCCTCCCTGGGTCATCCCGAGCCCTGGAGACCGGCCGGGCCGGGGGCGGGTGGCTGGAAGCAGGCGGTGACATCCTTGCCGCGAGGACAGCGGTAGATGTGCCAGTCATCGGCCAGGGCGTCGATCAGCAGAAGACCGCGGCCACCGAGAGAACCATCGGTCGGACGGCGCGGGTCGGGCAGCTGAGGAGAGGCATCGTGCACGGTCACATGCAGGCACTTCTCGTCCCAGGTCAGGATCAGCTGCGCGGAGCTGCGGGCATGGATGTGAGCGTTGGTGACGAGTTCGGACACGGTCAGCAGGATGGAGTCGGCGAGATCCGGTGCTCTCTCCAGCCAGCCGATCGTCGCCAGGTGCGTACGTGTCCAGTCCCGGGCGGTCTTCACCCCGCGGTTCACCGGCAGCGAGCGCGCCCATCCCACAGCCCGCAGCGAAGAATGCTCTGTCACGGTTCCTCCTCCAGCCGGTCGGGCAAGGTGTCTGTTCCGTCTGCCCACGGATCGGCAAACCCATCGGGTCCGGAGGCCACGAACTTCAGTCCGGATCGCCCGTGGAAGGTGAAAGCGCCGTCGGCCCCCTATGGGGATCATTCACCCGGTCCGGGGGGACGGCTCAGGGGGCTTGTAGGGAGTCCCTTAGTTTCCCCGGTTCACCGTTTCGGTCGTCCGAACGTGACTTCAGGCCGATGCACGGCGAAGAACCCGGCGTCCGCGCACGTCGGCCGTGACGCGGAGGCGATCCGGAACGCCGTCACACGCGGCTCGCGCCGTGCTGCGGTGCCGCGATACTCGAAACGGAATCCGGGCATATCCGCTCGGGCCTGATCTGGGAGGGGCACCGACGTGGCGTCCGTGGCGGAGAGACTGAGCAGAGCGCGGGAACGTGCCTTCATCGGCCGGGAGGAAGAACTCGGACGCTTCGGCGACGCATTGGCCGGGGATCCGCAGGCGCCGTTCGCCTTCTACCTCTACGGTCCGGGCGGAATCGGGAAGTCGTCGCTGCTGCGGTGTCTGGCGGACGAGGCCCGTACGGGGGGTCGGCTGCTCCTCGAACTGGACGGTCGTTTCATCAGCCGGGACCCGGCCGATTTCGAGCGTGCGGCCGACCCGTTCCTGGACGTCGCCGGCACGGTCCTGCTCGTGGACTCCTTCGAACACTGCCAGTGGCTGGAGAGCTGGCTGTGGCAGCGATTCCTGCCCCGCGCCGCTGACGACACCCTGGTGGTCCTGGCCGGCCGGCTGGCGCCGCAGCCGCAATGGACCGCCGATCCGGCCTGGGCCGGGGTCCTGCACGTCCGTGAACTGGAGCCGTTCTCCGATGAGCAGGCCCGGAGCCTGCTGGCCGGTGCGCGGATCCCGTCCGCGCTGCGGGAGCGGGTGCTCCGCTTCGCCGGGGGGAACCCTTTGGCGCTGTCCCTCGCGGCCGCGGCGGGAGCGACGGGCTGGAGCAACGAGGAGATATGGGCGCCCTCGGCCGACGTCCTGCGGACCCTGCTGGCGGGGCTCATCGGAGAGGTGCCGTCGGCGGCCCACCGCCGCGCCCTGGAGGTGGTGGCACAGGCGCATTCGACCTCCGAGGAACTGCTGGCCTCGGTCCTGCCCGAGGAGGACGCCCCCGCGCTGTTCGCATGGCTGAGGGATCTGCCCTTCATCGAGTCCACGCCCCGCGGGCTCTACCCGCACGACGCCGCACGCGAGACCCTCGCCGCCGATCTGCGCTGGCGCGCGCCCAACGCCTTCACCACGGTGCGCCAGCGGCTGGCGGAGGAGTATCTGCGCCTGCTGCGCGAAGCACCCGAGGAGCGGGTCTGGGTCGTCACCGACGAAATCTTCTACCTCTTCCGCGAGTTGGAGAGCCTGGCACGGCTGCGTGCGTGTTCCCGTGAGAACGAGGTGCACGAACGTCCCCTGTGCCCGGATGACATCGATGTCGTGCTGCGCATGGCCGAGGAGACCGAGGGAGCCGAGTCGGCGGAGCTGGTGCGCTACTGGATCCGGCGCCAGGCGGACGGGTTCAGCGTCTTCCGCTGCGTCGCCACGGGCCGCCCCGTGGCGTTCACGGCCCGCATCGTCCTGCCCGCTCCGCCCGACCCCGAGGATCTGGCCACCGACCCCATCGTCGCGGCCGCATGGGCGCACACGGAGGCCACCACGCCGGTGAGCCCCGGCGAGCACATCGGCATGACCCGGTTCTCCATCTACCCCGAGCACTACCAGATCCCCTCGCGGGTCATCGACCTGAGCAACTCCCGGGCCCAGGCGGAAGCCGCCCGTGCCCGAGGCCGCGCGCACGGCTTCGTCGTCTACCGGGACGCCGAGGTCTGGGCCGAGCGTTTCAAGGGCGTCATGCACGACACCGGTGCGCGACCGCGGGTCGGTGGGCACACCTACGGGCTCTTCAGCAACGACTGGCGTCAGGTGCCCGTCGAAACCTGGTTGCGTCATCTGATCACCGCCACCGAAGTACCCGCCCCGTCCGGTCCGTCGGCCTTCTCGCGCCCGGTGTTCGACCAAGCCGTACGGGAAGCCCTCTCGCACTGGCGTGACACGGGGTCCTTCGCCGCCTGTGCCCTGATGCGGGCCCGACTCGCCGCCGACCTGGGCGATCCCGCCGAAGAGCTGCGCGCCCTGCTGCGCCAGGCTGTCGACGACCTCGGGGCCGATCCCCGCGGTGTGCGCGCCCGCGAGGCCCTGACGGCAGGCTACTTCTCCGGAGCGCCCACCCAGGAAGCCGCCGCCCGCCGTCTGGGCCTGCCGTACGGCACCTACCGGCGCCATGTACGCCAGGGCCTGGATCTGCTCTGCGCGGCATTGTGGCACCGGGAACTGCACGGCGTGCCTCGATAGGAGCGCGTTCCTCCTCGCGTGGACAGGTGCGGACACTTGCGTGGACAGGTGCGGACAGGAATGGACAGTCCTTGCGTCTGTCCGGTCTGGAAAGTGGACACCGTCCGCCATGAGTCTGTGCGGCATGAACGTTGCACGCACGCAGACGGATCCGGCGGCAGCCCGGGCTCCCCGGCCGGGAGTCGCACTCGCGGCGCTGGCCGCGGCCCAGTTCACCGTCATGCTCGCCACGTCGATCGTGAATGTGGCGCTGCCTCAGATCCGCTCCGGGGTGGGGTTGTCGGATGGCGGGACCACCTGGGTGGTCAACGCCTACGGCCTGGCGTTCGGGGCGCTGCTCCTGGCCGGCGGTCGGGCGGCCGATCTCCTGGGCCGCCGCCGGGTGCTGATCTGGGGCCTCGGACTGTTCTCGGTGTCCTCGCTGACGGCGGGACTGGCCGCCTCCCCGGGGCTGCTGATCGCCGCGCGTGCCGTTCAGGGCCTCGGTGCCGCGGCCATCGCCCCGGCCGCGCTGGCCCTGGCGATGGGCCTGGTCCCGACCGCGTCCGGGCGGGGCAGGGCACTGGGGGTGTGGGGAGCGGTCTCCGGTGCGGGAGGGGCGGGCGGAGTCCTGCTGGGCGGCGTCCTGACCCAGGCATGGGGCTGGCCCTGGATCTTCCACTCCGTGGCGCTCGGGGCGGCGTTGGTCCTGGCGGCCGTAGCCGCGCTCGTCCCACGGGAGGCCGGAGGGGAAGGCGGACGGAAGGCCGGACGGTTCGACCTGCTGGGCACTGTCACCGTCACCCTCGCGCTGACCTGCCTGGTCTGGGGACTGACCGCCGCACGGGGCACCGGCTGGACGGACACCGGGGTGCTGGGCGCTCTCGTCGGCGCCGCCGCACTGTTCGCGGCCTTCGCCGTGATCGAGCTCCGCCGACCCCATGCGCTGCTGCCACCACGTCTGTTCACCACCGGCCGGGTCGCCGCGGGTAATCTGCTGATGGCACTGCTGGGCTCGGTGTGGATCGCGCTGTTCTTCTTTCTGCCGCTCTACCAGCAACAAGTCCTCGGATCAGGGCCCCTGGCGACCGGGGTGGGCCAACTCCCGCTCGCCGTGGCCAATATGTTCGGCGCGGCCGTGGCACCCCATATCTCCCGGCGCATCGGCGCCCCCGTCACGGTGACCGCGGCACTGCTCACCGAGGCGGCGGGCCTGCTGTGGCTGTCCCGGATGAGCGCCCACGGAAGCTATCTCACGGACATCCTCGGCCCCAGCATCCTGGTCGGCTTCGGTCTGAGCGTCGCCTTCGTCCAGCTCACCGCTCTCGCCGTCGACGAAGTCCCGCCCCAGGACGCGGGGCTGGCCGGTGGGCTGGTGAACACCACCCGTCAGGTCGGAGGCGCCATCGGCCTCGCCGCCCTGGCGACCCTGGCCGGCTCCGTCACCGCGGACGCCGCGGCCCGTCAGCCGCACCTGGAGGCGCTCACCGCCGGCTACCGCGCCGCCTTCACGCTCTCGGCCGCGGTCCTGGCCGTCACCGCCCTCCTCGCGCTGGCCCTCACCCGCCGCACCGACCCGCGAACCGTGACCACCGCCCCTCACCCGACCCCCGAACCGCACACCCCCCGAATCCCCTGAACCGACGGGACCGGCGGAGCGGACCCGACCGACACATCCATGCCCATCGAGAAAAGAGACACAGCCATGACCACCATCGACGAGACCGCCCCCGTCATCGTCCGCCTGGACACCGTGATCGATGCTCCTCTCGCGACGGTGTGGGAGCTGCACACCGACATCGCGGCCTGGCCCACCTGGAACACGGACATCGACGAGGCCGAGCTCGACGGCCCGCTGGCCCCCGGCGCCTCCTTCAGCTGGCGGACCCACGGTCTCAGCATCACCTCCACCGTGTACGAACTGGTTCCCGGTGAGCGGATCGTGTGGGGCGGAGACGCCGACGGCATCGCGGGAATCCACGTGTGGACCTTCGAGCAGAACGGTGACCAGGTCACCGTCCGCACCGAGGAGTCCTGGAGCGGCGCACCGGTCGAGGCCGCGGTCGACCAGCTGGCGAAGGCTCTCCACGACTCCCTGGAGAGCTGGCTGGGACACCTCAAGACCCGTGCCGAACAGTCGGCCTGACAACTCCCCATCACACCACCGAGACGAGGTTCCGCCATGACCGCTGAGAAGCCGTACCTGAACGGCCACTTCACCCCCGTCGCCGACGAGGTCACCGCCACCGGGCTGACCGTGGAGGGCACCCTGCCCCCGGAGCTGTCCGGCCGGCTGATCCGCAACGGCCACAACCCCAAGCCCGGTGTCACCCCGACGCACTGGTTCAAGGGCAGCGGCATGGTCCACGGGATCCGGCTGCGTGAGGGCCGGGCGGAGTGGTACCGCAACCGCTGGGTGCGCACGCCCGCCCTCGACGGCGCCCCCTATATGACCGAGCACGGGCCCGATCTGACCGCCAGCGCCGCCGGCACCCACGTCATCGAACACGCCGGACGCCTGCTCGCCCTCTGCGAGGCCAACGTCCCCTTCGAGCTCACCCCGCAGCTGGAGACGGTCGGCGCCTACGACTTCCGCGGCAAGCTGCGCAGCGCGATGACCGCGCACCCCAAGGAAGACCCGGTCACCGGGGAGCTGCACTTCTTCGGGTCCTCGCCCTTCCCGCCGTTCCTCACGTACTACGTCGCCGACGCCAAGGGCGAGATCGTGCACAGCGCCGAGGTCGAGGGAGCGACCGCCTCCCTGAAGCACGACTTCGCCCTGACCCGCCACCACGTGGTCTTCGTCGAGGGCAATGTCACCTTCGATCCGGCCGAGCAGTCCGGTATCCCCTACAGCTGGAGCGACCAGCAGCTCTCCCGCATCGGTGTCATGCCGCGCGGCGAGGACGGTGACCGCCACATCCGCTGGTTCTCCATCGAGCCGGGCAACATGCTGCACGTGGCCAACGCCTACGAGGACGGCCAGGGCCGTATCGTCCTCGAGGGCCCCACCGTGGACCGCGAGGGATTCCAGCTGTCCTGGAACTGGTGGGTCGGCGCCCCCGGACGCGGCACCGAGCCCGTCGCACGCTCCTACACCCGCCGCTGGGTGGTCGACATGGCCGCCGGTACCGTCGACGAGCAGATCACCGACGACCTCGCGGTGGAGTTCCCGACCCTGAACGAGGACTACCTGGGCGCCGAGAACCGCTATCAGTACGCCATCTCCTTCCCCGACGAGAAGGGCTTCGGCGGCTATGGTGTCGTCAAGTACGACCGCACCACCGGCGCCCGCCGCATTCACCACGTCGGCGACGCCCGTATGCCCAGCGAAGCGGTGTTCGTCCCCGCGACCGGAGCCACCAACGAAGACGACGGCTACCTCCTGACCGTCATCTCCGACATCAAGCAGGACGCCTCGCAACTGCTGGTCCTCGACGCCTCCGATCTCGACCGGATCGCCACCGTCCACCTGCCGCAGCGGGTGAGCTCCGGACTCCACGGCTCCTGGATCCCCGACAGCGGCCTCGATCTCGCCGACTGACCCCAAGTTCTCCACGTCACCGCGGACCGGGGCCCTCGTCAGTCGTCTCGACTGGCCTCCGGCCCGGCGCTCAGATGGGGTGGGGCGACAGCGATGACCTCCCCAGGTGCAACGCTGCCGCCCCGCCCGGCTCTGACTACGCGCGAAGGCCCAGCTTTTCGTCTGGGGTGTTCCCTGGCCGTTGTTCCGGCATGATCTCACCGCTGTCGCTAGGCATTCCGCCAGTCCTCCGGCGGCGGCCGCGTCTGCTGGCCGTCGGCGGAGCCGGTTCTGTGAGCCATCCGCAGCAATGCGGCCCGCGCTCGCATGCGCCTGCCGCCGGCTCACCCACCCCACGCTGGACAATCGGACCGGTCACGATTCAAGGGCTGGTCCGAGCGCATCGAGGGGAACGAGCGATGGACAGAGCTGGACGTCCGGACCGTAGAGCGCTGCTGGTCGCCGGACTGGCCGGCGGCACGGTCGCGCTTTCGGGGTGTTCCTCGGCGAGGCCTGCCCCCTCGGGGAACAATGCTTCGCCGACAGCGCGGCCGACCACGCCCGCCACCGCGTTCGCCAGGCTGATGAAAGGCAACGAGCGCTGGGTCAGCGGAGACCTTCACCACCCCGACCGGGATCCGAACCGGCGTCAGTTCGTGGCCCAGAAGCAGGAACCCTTCGGGGCGATCCTCGCGTGTATCGACTCCCGAGTACCGCCAGAACTGCTCTTCGACACCGGCCTCGGCGACCTGTACGTGATGCGCACGGGCGGTGAGGCCGTCGGACCGGTGGTCACGGGCTCGGTCGAGTACGGGCCCCTGACGAGCGGCACTCCACTCATCGTGGTCCTCGGACACCAGCGCTGCGGCGCCATCAAGGCGGCGTACACCTCCCTGCGCGACGGCAAGCCGCTGCCCGGCAATCTGCAGGCGATCGTCAAAGCCCTGCAACCGGCATACGAGTACACGGTCCGCAAGCGCGGCACCGACCCGGTGGAGACCATGGCCCGCGCCCAGGTCACGCTGACCGCGGCCGAACTGCGCTCCAACCAGGCCCTGGCCCCGCTGGTGAAAAAGCGTGCCCTTGCCGTGGTCGGCGCCTACTATTCACTCGATACCGGCACGGTGGAAATCCTGGCCGGAGCGCCCTCCTGAACGGTCGGGAGGGACACATGAGAGAGGGTGCTTCCCCGGGCTCCCGTCTGCCGAGGACGCTGAGCACCTGGCAGGCGATCGGTCTGTCCATGGCGCTGATGGCACCGAGTATGGCCGCCAACATCAACCCGCAGGGCACCGAGCGCTCGGTCGGCCGGGCCGTGCCGCTGGCCTTCCTCCTGGCGGGAGTGGCGGTGCTGCTCGTGGCGTATGTGTTCGTGCGGTTGTGCCAGCACTTCCACAGCGCCGGTTCGGTCTACGCCTTCGTGGGCGCGGCTCTGGGACCGCGGGCGGGATTGATCGCCGGATGGTGCCTGCTGGGCGCGTACATCCTCTTCGGTGTGGTGACGTCATCGGCAGCGGGTGTGTTCGGGATCGCCTTTCTGCAAGGGGTCGGTGTCTGGGAGCACCCTGTCTGGTGGTCCCCTTTCCTCCTCGTCGCGGTCGTACTGGTGGCAGCGCTGGGACTCAGTGTGTCCCCGGCGAAGCGCGGCACCCGTGTTCTCCTCTCCGTCGAGGGCGTGACCGTGGCGCTCATCCTCGTGGTCAGTACCGTCGTGCTGGTACGACTGATCTCAGGGAGCGCGCCGGAAGGCCAGCGCGTCACTCTTGACGTCTTCCGGCCCCAGCCGGGTACGAGCTGGTCGGAGCTGTTCCTCGGTGTGGTGTTCGGCTTCCTGTCCTTCGCGGGTTTCGAGGCCGCGGCCACCCTGGGGGAGGAGGCTGCCGAACCCAGGCGTGCCATTCCGCGAGCCATCCTGGCCACCGCGGTATTCGGGGGCCTCTACTTCACGTTCGTGACGGCCGTCGAGGTGATGGGGTTCGGGGTCGGGAAGGCCGGGCTGGAGGCCTTCGCGGCCTCCTCCTCACTGCTGGGCGACCTCGGCGAAACCTATGTCGGCTCATGGGTCGGCGACTGCATCACCCTTGGTACGACGGTCAGTGCGTTCGGCTGTTGCCTGGCGTCCATGGTCGGAGCGTCGCGGGTGACGTACACACTCTTTCGTGACGGGGTCGGCAACCGTGGCCCTGGCCGCCTCTCGGCCACCGGCACCCCAGGCGTCTCCGCCGCGCTGATCGCCGGTGTCATGGGCTTCATCATGCTGGTCTGTGCCACCGTGTTCTCCGCACGGCCGATGGACACCTTTCTGTGGAGCGGGACGGTGGGCACCCTGCTCCTGCTGGTGGCGTACGCGTTGACCACGGTCGGTGGGATCTGGTTGCTGTTCCGTCGCGTGATGCCGGTGGCCGCCTGGCAGATCGTGTTTCCGCTCGGTGCACTCGCGATCCTCGGATACACCCTCTACCGGAGCGTGTTCCCGTATCCGGCCTCGGGCGCGGCGCGGTGGTTTCCCGTGGTCTCCGGCGCCTGGGTGCTGGCCGCGATCGTCACTGTCTTGGTGGCACCCGCGTGGACGCGGCGGATGGGCAGCGCGCTCGCCGAGCACGAGGGCATCGCCGCGGAAAGCCTTCCGGAACCGTGACGGCACTGTCCGGGCTCGGCTCGACGCGGTGTCGGCTCGTGGGCTCGGTCCTTCGGCGTCACCCGAAGTCGTCCCTGCCGCAAGAGCCGTGCGCGGCACCGAAGATCCGCGAAGCCTGCTTCCCGGTGAGCTCGAGTTCCCGCTTGGTCTTCTTGAACTGGTCGACGAGGTCCTGCCCATAGGAGACGCAGAGCGCGTTGCCATGTGCCACCAGCACGCCATCGCTGATGCGGTCGAGATCCGGGTAGTGCTTCCGGATCGTCCTGAGGTAGAGCTGCGCCGACAGCCCTGTCAGCCCACGCACTTCAGAGGGAGCCGGCGAAGGGCTCTTGGACGGGGCGGTCGAGGCGGGCTCGGCCGCGGCGGCCGGTGTCGCCGAGGCGCTCGATCCACGGTCCCCGGACGATCCGCATGCCGAGGCGCCGATGGCGGCGAGCGCAACACAGACCATGAGCAGGGGCAGACGCTTGTGCATGAGTCTCCTGGTACATAGGTGAACCGAGGGATTCTCCCTCATACCCGGTGTGCTCCACGACTGCATTTTTTCTCGTGGAATGGCAGGACTTGACCCATCTGGCGATGTGAGCGGTGTCGACCGCACCGCGAGCGCCGACCACACCACCGCCTACGGCGTGTCCGGACGATGCCTGCGGACCCTCAGGGGATATGGGGCTCGGCGGAGCCCGGACTCTGACAGCCTGAAGGAATGACGACGAAAGGGGTCTTGTGAGCGACGACGGGGAGTCCCGGCTCGGGGAGTTCGGTGCCCGCCTGGAGAGTGACGACATCGACGTCGTCCGGGGAGCGCTGGACGATTTTCAGCAGGCACAGGCGGACACCAGGTGGGGGGTGGACAACCCGTACCAGCCCCTGGCCGACGAGATACGCTCCGCCGCCCGAGACCTCCTCGAGCAACCTCCGTCCGGCCACAGCCATGCGAGCGCTCTCACCGTGTTGTGGCATCTTGCCACGGAGGAGGACGCGGACGTGATCGCCCACGTCCTCGAGGGCGCCCCGGACGGCGAGGTACGGGAGATGGCACTCCGCGCCTCCGGCACCGCCCTCGCGGCCGGCGAGGAACCGAACCAGCGGCTGTTGGCGCTGATCACCGCCATGGTGATGGACGACGGCCTCGATGTGGAGGATCGCAAGGTCGCCTTGCGCGCCCTCGACGATCTCGATTTCCGGTGGATCGAGGACCTCGTCGTCCGGGTCAGCGAGTCGCCCGAGCCGGAGCTCCAGATGTGCGCGGCGGCTTGTCTCGCGACGCCCCTGCGGCTCCGTGTCCACCGCGACCGCGTCAGCCGTCTCGCGCGGTCCTGGACGGAGGCCGCGGGGTGGTGGGCCGAGCACGTTCGCGAAGCGCTCGAGGGCTTCCACAGCACCTACTGGAAGGACACCGAGCTGGACGATCCGGAACTCCGGGAGGCCCACGAGGCGTTGAGGTTCCCGCTCAGCGACGAGGGGTGCCTGCAGGCGTTCACCTCCATGCTCCGCAGTGAGAACCCCATCGCGGTGGGGATCGCGCTCGACCACTACGAGTCCTCGGAGGGGCTGCGTCATGTCGTGGAAGACCACGAGCGTGTCGAGGCCTACCTGCCCGAGGTGCTGGCCCGCGCGCGTGAGGTGCTCAGTCGGCCCATGTCGCCCGCCGAGGTGAGTGCCCTGAACATGATCGGGGTGCGGCACGCCGAGCCCGGCGACGCCGACCTCCTGGTGGACGTTCTGGCGCGCACGGACTCGGGCACGGTGCGCCACGATGCCGTCTGGATGGCCTACGGCCTGCTCGACGAGGCCGGGATACGGGACGAGAGGCTCATCGCCGCCCTGAGTGAGCTGATCTTCGACCCGTCCGTCGGCTTCTCCCTCCAGAAGGAGACAGCGATTCGTGTCCTGGCCGACAGCCTAGGCGCGGAGGCGGATGACATCCTTCTCCGGGCGCTCCGTGAGGGTGAGCCGAAGGTGCAGGCCCACGCGGCCTATTTCCTGGTCAGGACCGGAGGTCTGGACCGGCACCGGGCCACTTTGGAAGAGGTCGCCGAGAGCTGGGGCGACCGGCCGCCCCAGCACCCCTGGGGCCAGGACCCCATTGAGCTGATCTTCGGCAAGCCGCACAGCGTCCACTGGGAAGGCCACCGGCTGGCGGATCCGGACTTGTATCGCGCCCACAAGCGGCTGAGGGCTCCCGCGGTGGACGAGTCGTATCACCAGGCGCTTCGCACACTGCTCGAGAGCGACGACCAGGCGGCCGTGGGCATCGCCCTCGACCACTGGTGGAGTCCCGACGGCGCCGTGCAGCGGGGCGGTGAGGAAGCACGTGAACCGGAGAGGGCACTCGTCCTGGACCGCGTCCGGGAGGTGCTGCGACAGCCCCCGTCACCGGCCGAACTCAGCCGTGACTACGGGTCCGGGGCCATCCATCTCACCGCGTTGTCGGTGCTGCGCCTCGTGGCAGCGGAAGAGCCGTCCCTGCTGGCCGAGGTCGTGGCGACCGCCGCGAGCGCATACGTTCGCGAGCGGGCTTTCGACGCGGTGGAAGAGGTGTTCCATGAGGCGGAGGAGGCGGACCCACGGCTCGTCGAGGCGCTCGGAGATGTCGCCTGCGATGAGAACGTGCCGTTGGACGACCGCGTCAGGGCACTCGGAGTGCTGGACGAGTCTCCTGGAACCAACTCCGTGGTCGCGCTCGTCCGGGCGACGGGCTGCCCCGAGGTGGAGGTTCAAGCCGCTGCGGCTTGGGGGCTGATGTACGACGAGTTCATCGAGGACCATCGCGCCCTGCTCGAGGCGCTGAGCGCGAACTGGCCCGTGGAGGACGCCCCGTGGGAGGTCACTCGGGTGCGGGACGTACTCACGGCCGGTGGGGAGTGAAGCGGGCCGCGCACGAGTGCGTGCGGGTGACGCAAGGGCTGAAGGCTCGTGAGCCCGCCACCGCCTGATGTACGGCCCGTCGCCACGGTCCGTACGCCAGGGGTCCAGGCGCCGGGGCCGCGGAGCCACCCGGCGCGCTTCACCTCCGTTCAGGTGGCGTTGAAGTCGGTGCGGGTGACGCGAATGTGCCGGAGCACGGCGCAAGGACGCCCCTGGGCGGCGCGTCATCCTCGACCGGCTGCTCGACCTGCTGTTGCTGTCCACGCTCCGCGACTGGTTCGACCGACCCGAATCCCATGCCCCTGCCTGGTACCGGGCGCATCGCGACCCCGCCGTGGGCCGGGCGCTGAAGCTCATTCATGGTGACCTCGCCCGGCCGTGGACCGTCGCATCGCTCGCCGCCGAGGCCGGCATGTCCCGTGCCCGCTTCGCGTAGCGTTTCCACAACCTCCTCGGGCAGCCGCCGATGGCGTATCTCACCGAGTGGCGGATCTGCCGCGCCGCCGACCTGCTGGCCGGCACTGACGCGACCGCCGACGCGATCTCCCGCCAGGTCGGTTACGCCAACGCCTACGCCCTCAGCGTGGCCTTCAAGCGCACCCTCGGTATCCGCCCCACCGAACATCGCGCTCTCGCCCGCGCCGGAGCCACCCCGGCCACGGCCCCTGTCCGTCAACCGTGACACCAGCGCTGCCGAGCGGTAGTGGAACGAGAACCACCTCCGGCACAACCCCGAAGCGTCCGACGCGCGCGATCGTCTCGCCGGTATCGCCGCGGCGTCGGCCCCCAGTCCTCCAGGTAGTGCAATACCAGCGACGCCACCACGTCGTCGAACGCACCGTCGGCGAACGGCAGGGGTCGCTCAGGTCGACCATGTGCGGAGCCGCGTCGTCGCCGAGCCGCTGCCTGGCCAAGGCCAGCATCCCGGCGCCACAGCCGGCGTCCAGGATCCGGCGGCTTGCGACATCTCCGGCGAGGGCTGTCATCGCGGGCCGCTCGTCGTACGCGTTCGGTCCGTACCGTCCGCCGGGCGACGCGCCGCGGGACCCGCCGAGCGGTGGGGGAGTCGGCACGGCTACTCTGACCGGCTATGACTGGCATGGACAACCCCGTCGCGTCGTTCGCAGTGCACATTCCGGACGTGGAGCTCGAAGTGGAGCCCATCGCTCCCGAGCAGATCGTCTCGGGCGACCCCGTGGTGAGCGGGAAGGTGCTGTGGGAATCCCCGGACGGCAAGCAATTGCGCGGCGTCTGGCAGATCACCCCGGGCGTGGTGACCGACACCGAGACCAACGAGCTGTTCGTCGTCGTGAGCGGGCGGGCGACGATCGAGATCGAGGGCGGTTCCGTCCTCGACGTGGGCCCGGGGGACGCGTGCGTGCTGCGCGAGGGGGACCGGACCACCTGGACCGTGCACGAGACACTCCGGAAGGCGTACCACATCAGCCTCTGACGACGGTTCAGGCTGTTGGCCACCGGGCAGGCCCTTCCGCTGTTGAAACCAGCCGTGCTCGCCGAGCCTCGGTGGCACGGCTGCCGCGTCTACGCGGCCGGGAGGAATGCCGACGACGGAGGGATGCGGAAGTGCCCGCCTTGGATCAACAACGGACCTGCTCTCCCGCGTGCCTGCCCCAGGCCCAGTGCGGCGTCGCTGCTGCGCTCTGGCACTACACGGCCGCACCGGTGGCCAGACCGTATTACGTGCGCGGCAGCACCCCGGCCCCGGGCGACGAGGCAGCGGTGACCGTTGCCCTGTGGACCGGCCCCGCGGCGCGGGAGAAGAAGAACCTCTTCCTGCACGTCCCGCTCATGTCCGGCGGACTGCCGGTTCCAGCGGTACAGGTCGTCGCCGGGCTGATGCGACTGGGTCGTGGAACGCACCTGTTCGGCTTCACCGGCCGACACTTCGACGGCAAGCCCGTCCTCAACGGCAGCGGACTGGCCGAAGGCCGGGAAGCGCCATGCCTGTGCGGCGGGGTCGGCGAGCGGGAAGGGCCAAGGGGCTTCTACTGTGAGCGGCCGGGAAGGCTGAGACACTGCACCTGAAGCGGTGCCGTCGACGCCCGCCTGGCGCACATGAGTCCGGAGGCGGCCGCGCCCACCTTGGTGGCGGCGCCCGCGCGGGCTCAAGTGGCCTGGCTCGAAATGCATGGGGTCGATGCGGACGAGATCGCCCTGGACTTCGAGCACGCTTTCCTCTTGGCCGAGCGGCTGGCAGGGATTGATGCACCGTGGCGCACTGCCCGGCTTGCGAGTGATCGATGCGGTCTTCGGCGGGATGACGAGCGACGAGACGGCGGATCGGTGGACTGTGGAGGCGTTGTTCCAAGATGCCGGGTGGAGCCGCGCCCGAGGTTTCGCCCAACGCATCCTTGCCAGCGAAGGCATCTCTTCATCGGAAGTGTGGACACCGTCCAAAATTATGACTGCCCGGACCATCCCGTGCGCGGGGACCTCCGGGGATTTGATGGACTGGGCGCCATGACGAGACTCCCTGACCGCATCCTGCACGCGCTCGACCGGTTCAACGCCGCCCACCCCTGGGACCACAACGCCCATTACCACCGGTGGATCCTGCGGCAACTTCCCCGACGCGTAGACAGCGCCCTGGACATCGGCTCCGGGAGCGGTGACCTGGCCAGGCTGCTGGCCACGCGTGCCGCCACGGTACGGGGAATCGACTCCGATGCGGCGATCAGCGCCCATGCCCAGGAGCTGACCCACCCGGCAACGCCCGTCACCTTCACGGTCGCTGACGCACCGACCGGAATTCCCGACGGCTCCTACGACGTCATCACCTGCGTCGCCACCATCCACCATCTGCCCTTCGCCGACGCGCTCACCGCCTTCCGGGACCACCTGGCGCCCGGCGGAACACTGGTGGTGGTCGGCCTCGCCCGCCCGACGACTCCCGTCGACCATCTGCTCGGAGCCGTGGCCATCCCGCTCAACGTCGCCATGGGCTGGTTCAAGAACAAGGGCCGCCACACACCCCGGCCGCTCTCGATGACCGCCCGGACCCGACCGGCGGAGATGAGCTTTCCCGACATCGCCCGCCAGGCTCGCGGCATCCTGCCCGGCGCCCGGCTCCGCCGACGGGTGTTCTGGCGTTACACGCTCGTATGGCATCACCGTTAGGCCGGTGCCGGTGAGTGCCCCGAGCCCTGTCGTCTATGTGTTGCGCACGGCCGAAGCCGGCTCGCGCACCATGAACACGTCCACCGGATCCTCGGTCTCGAGCGTGAATCCGTGCCGTTCGTACAGCCGTCGGGCCGGACTGCCCTGCAGCACGTTCAGCCGGACCAGGGTGCCGTCGCGGTCGCACTGGTCCAGGAGCTCACGCAGTACGGCCGTGCCGATGCCGCTTCCCTGCAGGTGCGGGGCCAGGTAGAAGTGCTCCAGCCAGTGGGCGTCCTCGGCCGGACGCAACGACAGGCAGCCCGCGAACGTGTCGTCCACCTCGATCACCAAGGTGTGCGCCGGAGCGAACCCGTTCCGCAGTCGCTGCCGCACTCGCTGCTCTTCGTAGCGCCCGAGCCGCTCCAGATCCGATCGCAGCACCACGGCCCGCAGCTCGGCCACTGCCTCAACGTCCGCCACCGAAGCCGGCCGAGTCACCCAGTCCGCCATGGTCCTCAGACTAACGTGCCGAGTTCGCCCGTTCTCAGTGGCCTGTGAGCCTGAGGCCCGATTGTCGCAGCGCTGTTATATTAGTGCTGTGACATTTTCGGATCCCACAGCGCTACCCGATCCCTGGCACTCCTTGCACGAGCTGCTGGCAGCCATGGATGCCGAGATCGAGCAGGTCTACGTCGAGCGTGGCATCGAGGGGGTGCGGCCTCGCTTCGCGTACCCGCTGATCCGGCTCGCCCATACCGGGCCACTGACCATTCGCGAACTTGCCAAGTCCCTGGACCGCTCGCACTCCGCGATCAGTCAGACCATCGCCGCCATGCGCAAGGAGGGTCTGGTCACCTCCGAGCCGGGACCTGACGCCCGCACCCGGCGGATCGACCTGACCGAGCGCGGTCGATCGTTGGTGCCGTTCCTGGAAGCGGAGTGGCGCGCTACCCACGAGACGGTCGCCGAGCTGGACAGCGAGGTCCCGTACGCGATGACCGCCGTTGTCGAGGAGGTGCGACGGGCGCTGGAACGCCGGCCGATGCGGCAGCGAATCCTCCACCACCTTGTCGAGCCACCGAGATGAGGGGGCGTGGCCGAGTCCGCTTCCTTGATATCCGCCCGCTGCGCAGTAGTGAGTCGTTCCGCGCCCTGTGGATCGGTACGTCGGTCTCTCAACTCGGTGGACAGATAGCCAACGTGGCGGTGCTGGCCCAGGTCTGGGACCTCACCGGCAGTCCGGTGGGCACTGGTGTCATCGGGCTCGCCACCGGCCTGCCGATGGTGCTGTCCGGGCTGATCGGCGGCACGTTGGCCGATACCCTCGACCGCCGTGCGGTGGTTCGGGCCACCACCGCGGGCCAGCTGCTGGCCGCCGCGGGGATGTGCGCCCAGGCCCTGGCAGCGAGCCGAAGTGTGTTGCTGCTGCTCGTCCTGGTTGCCATGGGTGCGAGCTGCAGCGCTCTCGGAGCTCCTGCCCGGCGCACCTTTCCGGTCCGGCTGTTGCCGGGCGACCAGGTCGCGGCCGGTCTTGCGCTGACCAATGTCTCCTTCCAGGCAGCGATGCTGGCCGGACCCGCGCTGGCCGGGCTGATCATCGCCCGCTGGGATTTCCCTGCCGCATACGCAACCCAGGCCGTGGCCATGGCGGTCTCGATGCTCGCGGTGATCCGCCTGCCCGCCATGCGGCCCGAAGGCGCCGACACGGCAGGCGGCAGGCGTCGGCCGGAACGCGGCGGTTGGCTGATCGTCCTGCGCCGCCCGACGCTGTGGGGCTCGATGGCCACCGACCTGTCCGCAACGCTGCTCGCCATGCCCATCGCACTCTTCCCGCTGGTGAACGAGATCCGCTTCGGGGGAGACCCGCGGACCCTCGGCCTGTTTCTCTCGGCCGTCGCGGTCGGGGGTATCACGGCCGGTCTGCTCTCCGGCACGGTGACGCGCTGGCGTCATGGCGGACTCGTGCAGCTGTCCGCAGCCGGTGTCTGGGGCCTGGCGCTGGCCTGCTTCGGCCTGGCGGGCCCGCTGTGGCTGGCGCTCGGCTGCCTGGCCGTGGCCGGCGCTGCCGACACCCTGTCCGTCATCACCCGCAGCGCCCTGGTCCAGTTGGAGACCCCGGACGCCTGCCGGGGGCGGGTCTCCTCGGTGGAACACGTCATCGGTGTCGCCGGCCCCGAACTCGGCAACTTCCGTGCCGGCCTGTTGGCGTCGGCCACCTCCGCCCCCTTCTCCCTGGTCTTCGGCGGACTGTCCGCCATCCTGGCGATCGCCGTCGTGTCCGCGACCAACGCCCCCCTTCGCGCCTACCGCACGCCGCCCGCCGACACGAAGCCGCCCGCCCCCGCAGCCACCGACCCGGCGGCCGCCGCCGGTCAGGCTCGCTGATTCGCCTGCGGGCGGTGCTCACCGGGGCGCTGGCCTAGGGAACGGTGGCCGACCGCTTCCGGCGATGGCCCGGTAGTCATGATCGCGTTCCTGACCGTCGGCATGCCTCCCGCCTGTTCACCGCGATGCTGGCGGTCGGCGGTGCGTACTTCCTCGCCACGCTCAGCCCGGTGATCTTTCCTGTCTGGAGGCAGATGGACGGCGCTGGCCCTTCCCGGGGTGAATCGAATAGCCGGCAGTCCTAGCCCCACGGCTGTACCGAGTTCCAAGCAGCCGCGGATCCGGTCGGGTTCGCGGGAGGCGGACGAAGTGGCGGTCACGTCGGCCGCTGGCCCTCGGCTATGACGGGCGACCGCCGAACTGCCAGTTGTGCACTTCGATGTCGGCGTACCGGTCCGGGCTCAGGATGGCGCGTGCCGTGTCCGGGTCCGAGGCCTGGACCAACATCGCCGTGCCGAGCCAGGTGGCGCCGTTGTCGGACAGCAGTGGCCCGTAGGCGATCACCCCCTCCTGATCGGGCGGTACCGTGAGATCGGCGGCCTGCCCCTTGCCGAGGCCGATCACCAGGTACCGGTTGCCGCCGGTCCGGCCGCCGGGGGAGTCCCACATGGTGCGCCCCAGTGTGTTGCGCCACCGTCGCAGCAGCACGTCCCGGTAGACGCCGGCCTGGTAGTTCGGCTCGTCGAAGGCGAACGCGCGGGCCGCGGCGGGATCGGGCAGGTCGACGATGTGCACGCTTCCGGTGGGTGTCTCGCCGTCGTCGGTGAGGGTCGGACCTCGGGCGATCATCTCCTTCGCGTACCGGTCCATGTATGCCCAGTGCTCTTCGAGCAGCTCGTCGCGCAGCGGCAAGGAGTCGGGCCGGTCGCGGTGGTAGCAGAGGAATTCCATGCCCAGTGACCCCTTCATGGCAAGAACAGCGTCGAGTGGGTTTTGATGCGAAGGCTGCGCGGTTGGTCTGGAGGGACGGCTTTCCGTCCGGATCCCGCG
Source organism: Streptomyces sp. NPDC045899 (assembly GCF_056431485.1). Lineage (NCBI taxonomy): Bacteria > Bacillati > Actinomycetota > Actinomycetes > Kitasatosporales > Streptomycetaceae > Streptomyces > Streptomyces sp. NPDC045899. The sequence goes on along the minus strand of NZ_JBWKKP010000031.1, from coordinate 24,017 downwards.
CGATATCGCGAGGTGTGGGTTCCCGTCAGTCCATCACGCCTGGCGGGTAGGCGGGGCGGCGGCTTCCAGGTCGGCGATGCTGCCCGACATGATGGTTCGCACCTGCTCGGTGATGTGCTCCGCGGGCCAGTCCCACCATGCCACCGCCAGCAGCCGGGCGATGTCCTGGTCGCTGTAGCGGGTGCGGATGAGGCGGGCCGGGTTGCCGCCGACGATGCCGTAGTCGGGTACGTCGGCGGTGACCACGGCGCCGGAGGCGATGATGGCGCCGTGCCCGATCCGTACGCCGGGCAGGACTGTCGTGCCGTGGCCGAACCAGACGTCGTTGCCGACGATGGTGTCGCCTCGGTTGGGCAGATCGGTGAGCAGATCGAAGTGTTCGGACCAGGAGCCGCCCATGGTGGGAAAGGGAAAGGTCGAGGGTCCGTCCATCCGGTGGTTGGCGCCGTTCATGATGAACCGCACGCCGGTGGCCAGGGCGCAGAACTTGCCGATGACCAGTTTCTCGGGTCCGTAGTGGTAGAGCACATTGCGTGTTTCGAAGGCGGTCGGGTCGTCCGGGTCGTCGTAGTAGGAGTACTCCCCGACCTCGATCAGGGGGGACTTCACGAGCGGTTTGAGCAACACCACCCGGGGCTGCTCGGGCATCGGGTGGAGAGCCGTCGGGTCGGCGGGAACAGGCATGGAAGTGGGATCCTCATCGGTAGCGGCGTGTGTCCCGTCCATGATCTCGGCTCGGCGCCGCCACGGGACATTCATTTATCGCCCGCCTCGTGACCCTGCGGATCAGCGGTATCGAGCCCGTCCTGCCGCCGCGATGACGGTGAGCGGCAGCGTCAGCACGGCTGCCAGCAGGAACAGGGGCCGGTAGGCGTGTGTCTCCGCGGCACCAGCGGCCAGGCCGCTGGCCACCGCGCTGCCCACGTACAGGGCGACACCGAACAGCGCGACGCCGGTGGCCCGGGCGGCCGGAGACAGAACGGTGGCCCAGGACTGCACCGTGGAGTGCATGAACGACCAGCCGCCTCCCAGCAGAAGTGCGGTGACGGCCAGTGCCGGGGCGGACTGGCTGACCCCGGCAACCACGTAGGCCACGGCCATCTGGGCGCCACCGGCCACGATGAGAGTCGCCGGCGTCCATCGCCCGATCAACCGCTTGACCGTCTGGGCCGCCGCCATCGACCCCACGCCGTACAGAGCCGAGACGACGCCGGCCAGCGTGGCAGGGACGCCGTTGGCTTCCAGGGCCGGTGCCAGATACGTCAGGAAACCCAGCAGGACGGCGCCCTCCAGCAACGCGACGGCCATCACGAACCACTGCCACCGGGAGCGCAGCACCACCTGGAACGGCGCCAGCAGCGAGTCGGTGCACTCCCTCTGCGGTTCGGGCAGGCGGCGCAGCGCCATCGCGAGATAGGCGGCGAGCAGGCCGGGCAGCGCGAAGACCAGTCGCCAACTGACATGGTGCGCCAGCGCGCCGGCGATCAGTGTGGCGACCGCGGTGCCCAGCGCGAACGCCGTCATCAGCTCACTCAAGGGGCGTTGCCGGACCTCGGCCGGCACGATGTCCCCGACATAGGTGAGCGAGGCGGCGATGGAGGCGGCGAAGAACGCTCCGCAAAGGGCTCTCGCGCCGATCAGGGCGGGGGCGTTGGGAGCGAGTGCCGAGCAGAACGCCGCGAGCGCCGCGCCGCTGAGGGAGAACCGCATCACCCGCACCCGTCCCAGCCGGTCGCTGGCCACGCCCCACACCGGTTGCATCAGACCATAGGCGAGGTAGTAGGCGCTGGCGGCGAACGCCGCGGTCGCCAGCGACACGCCGAGCTCGGTGCCGATACCGGCCAGCATCGGCGCGATGCAGAAGCGGTCGAAGTTGCTGAGGAATCCGGCGGCGCACAGCAGGCGGAGCGCGCCCGTGGGGAGGGCGGCTACGGGGGCAGTGGCTGACGGTGTGGTCGCGGGTGGGTCGGTGGCGGTCATGGGTGGGAGGCTCCTCTCAGTTCTTCCGGCAGGTCTCCAGCTCAGCACCGGCCCGGACCGCCCAAGGGGCTCAAGCGATTACCATCGCTTACAGCCTGCCGACCGGGCCCGACCCGGGGCCCGGCAGGACCGGCGAGCGGACGTCTCACCGCCGCCACGAGGGGGAAGCGCACCACATGCACTGTGCGATGCCGCACCGTGGCCGCCGGAGCACCGGCGCGGGAGGCTTGTGGTGAGTGAGCGGCCCGCAGCCCGAACGCCGCGTCAGGAGCTCGGCACATTCCTGCGATCGCGCCGCGAGCGGTTGCGCCCGTCGGAACTCGGCCTGCCGACGGCACCGAGGCGGCGCACACCGGGGCTTCGGCGGGACGAGGTGGCCGAGCTGGCAGGGATCAGCAGTACCTGGTACGCGTGGCTGGAACAGGGCCGGGTGCGTACTTCCGCGCAGGTCCTACGAGCTGTGGCACGGGCCCTGCGGCTGGACACGGCCGAGACGGCGCACGTGTTGTCCTTCGTGGAAGAGACACAGCCGGAAGCGGAGCCGCGCACCTGGGTGTCGCGCAACCTTCTGACGCTGGTGCGGTCCATGGCCCCGAACCCGGCGGTCGTGCTCGATCCGCACTGGGACCTGCTGGCGTGGAACACCGGGTACGCCGCGCTGCTCACCGACCCCGCGCGGTTGCCCCCGAAGCGGCGCAACCTGCTGTGGCTGGTGTTCCGATGGGAGCCGGCCCGCACACTTCTGGCCGACTGGGAGCGCGAAGCCTGCGCCCTGTTGGGGCAGTTCCGGGCGCAGGCCGCACGCCACCCGCAGGACCGGCGGTACGCCGAAGTGGCCGAGGAGGTGCTGAAGGATCCGGACGCGGCGCGATGGTACGAGCGGCGGGTGACCACCGGGTTCCAGCCCGCCGTACGTTCCTTCCGGCATCCGTCAGCGGGCGAGCTGCGACTGCGCTACGTGAAGCTGGCCGCGGTCGACGAGCCGGGCCACCACTTCCTGGCCTATCTGCCGGACGACCGGGCGACGGAGGAAGCGGTGTGCCGGCTGTCCGGCACGGGGTGAAAGGTGTGCGGTGCCGGTACCTTCCCCTCCGCCCGCCACGACTCAACTCCGCTCGAGCGGACTGCACGGTTAGAATGAGTCATGACATCGAACGCCATGCATCCTGGAACGAGTTGGAGCCGACAGCGCACAGCGGCTCTGGCTTCTTTGCTGAGTGCGGCGGCCCTCGGCTGGGTTGCGGTCGCCCTGAGCGTGGACTCGAGCGGTTCGAACCCCCTGGAACCTGGCGGCGTGACCGATGCTGATCTGGCTCGGCTGGCCGCTGCCGTGATGGCCGGAATCGCGGCGGTGGCTGCCGGACTGTGGTGGCGCCACTGGGCGACCGTACGTGGGCCGGTGATCGGCGGAGGTTGGGCGCGGGGAGCCTTCGCTGTGTCCGCAGTCCATTCGATGTTCGTCCTACCAGTGATTGTGATCGCCTCTTGGGGCTGGAAGGCCCTTGCGATCGCGTTCACGTGCGCGATACTCGCCGGCGGTGTGCGGGAGGCCGCCGGTGTGTCGGCGTCCCGCGGGCGGGCGTGTCAGGCATAGGCGGGCTTGCGGGAGATCCGTGATCGCCGTGCGACCTGCGATGGCGTCACCGCTTCAGGCGCAGCACACCCCGTGGAGCGCAGTACAGCGCACTTTCGGCGGTCGGCCGAGCCGTCTCCGGTCGGCCTGCTCGGCGACCGGCCCTGGCAGAGCCCGCTGTCCTGGGCGGCGCGTGGCACAGTGGTGGTATGTGCGGCCGCTACGTGTCCACCCGCAGTCCGAAGGACCTGACCCGGCTCTTCGGCGTCAAGGACTGGCACTCCGAAGAGACGCTGGACCCGAACTACAACGTCGCCCCCACCGATGATGTGTACGCCGTCCTCGAGCGCGCCCCGCGCGACAGCGACGACCAGGAGATGGCGCGCAGGGAACTGCGATCGCTGCGGTGGGGTCTGGTGCCCTCCTGGGCCAAGGACCCGAAGATCGGCTCCCGCATGATCAACGCACGGGTGGAAACCGTGCACGAAAAGCCCGCCTACCGCCGCGCCTTCGCCCGACGCCGCTGCCTGCTCCCCGCCGATGGCTTCTATGAGTGGCAGCAGCTGAAGGACGCCACGAGCGGCAAGGCGCGGAAGCAGCCGTACTTCATCCATCCCGCCGATGGGCAGGTGATGGCCCTGGCCGGTCTGTATGAGTACTGGCGCGACCCGGATGTGGAGAAGGGCGATCCGCGCGCCTGGCTGATGACCTGCACGATCATCACGACCGAGGCCACCGACGCGGCCGGCCGCGTTCACCCCCGCATGCCGCTCGCCCTGACCTCCGACCACTATGACGCCTGGCTCGACCCTCACCGCGACGATGCGGACGAGCTGCGCGGCCTGCTCATCCAGCCCGCAGACGGCCACCTGGATGCCCGGCCCGTCTCCACCGCTGTGAACAACACCGGCAACAACGGCCCGCACCTCCTGGACGAGGTCACCTCTTGAGCACTCCGCTGACCAGGATTCCCAGGAGAGTCTCCTAGTCGCAGTTCTCCCATACGAGGACCCCGGGACCGTCGGGTGTCACCACCGGTACCCATGCCTCGTCGACTTCCGAGAGCCGGGACTCGTCGAGCGCCAGCGGAGCAGGGGACACATCGCCACCGTCCGTGGAGACAGAGATGTAGAAGGCGACCGCAACCCGCAACCGGTCGAGCAGGTCCGCCGGCCAGTCCATGCGCCGTGATCCTTGGCCCTTCAGCTCCCGAACGAAGATCCCCTTCAGGTCATCGTCCAGGTCGCGACCGAATACGGGGACCAGATAGCCCTCCTGCTGGTACTGGGCGCAACGGAATCCTCCTGCCTGATTCCGATAGATCACACCGGTCGGCGCCTCCACGATGACGAACATCCAGCCCTGACCCGAGCCGGTGCCATCAGGGTCCAGGAAGATGTATCGCTTGCCGCCGTCTGTATCAGCCATGACCAGGAGGGTTGCACAGGAAGGACGCCAGGCCCGTCTCGACCGCGGTGAACGGTGTGTACCTCCTGGGCGAGGCCACCTCTTGAGCGCTGAGCCCGGGTGGGGTGTACCGCTGGGGCCGGGTCACCCCACCCGGGCCATCGGCGTCAGACGGTTGAGGCCAGCCAGCCGATGGTCTCGGTGGTGTGCTTGCCGTCGCTCTTCGTGCTTCCGGCAAGGATTTCGTTCATCCGGATCAGGAAGCCCGTGTTGGTGACATCGTGGATCCGGATCCCTGGGGTCTCAGGGCCGTTGAACGTCTGGGTCAGCGGAAAGACCACGACTTCCGAGCCCTGCGGGAACGGGGTGGGAAACGTGACCCTGGTGAAGGTCGAGGTGTTCCCGCCGACGGTCTCGGTGGCGTTGCCGGAGTTCAGATCGACCTTGCCGGTCTGGATCAGGCTCATTGCCCATCCTTCCTGTTCAGAGACGCTGTGCTGGGCCACCAGCGATGGCCATGAAGACTCTGATCATCTGGAAGGCAGTCCATGCGATGCCCCTACGATCGAGTGATCGCTTTTCGGCCGGGCGGGGAACGCCGACGCGGGGCGGAAACTCCGAGCGGTACCCCGGCGATCTGGCGCGGATCCAGCGACAGTCCAGGAAATCTCAGCCCGAAATGGCACCGTCAACGGCGGCAGACGCATCCCGACGGCTGTGAGTTCTCCGTACGGAGGCTCCGTCTCGAGCCCTGGTGCCGGGTGGGCTGTGTTTCATGGGCGTCGCGTATGAAGATCCCGGCTGGGCAGGCAGCCGGCGCCGAACCTGCATCACCGGGTATGAGAACCGCGTCCTCGGCCTCGTTTCGGTCGGCGACGGACCGTCTTGCGGCAAGCCCACTGCGGCGTTGTCGAGTTGATGCGTCCGGTGGTGCGCGCGCGTCGAGGGAATCTAGGCTGAGGACATGGACTGGGGGCCCTTGTTTGGCACGGCACTGGGCGCGCTTGTGGGCGTCGGCTCGACCTTGATCTCCGATCGTGCCCGTTGGCGGCGCGATCAGACGGCACAACAGAGGGAGGTGAAGCGGCAGCTCTATGGCGAATACTTGGCCGCCCTGATGCGAACGCGGAACCACTTGAAGGACATCGCGGCATCGTCCATGGGCGCAGAGGATCGTCGCCTGCAAGCCGGAGAAGTATTTCGCGAGGGTGGTGCCTATGAGCTGCGGTATCAGATGTCCATCACCGCGTCCGTGGCCGTCGCGGAGCATTCCGACGCCTCACTCCGACGGCTGCGCGACGTACGGGACAAGATCCAGGTGGGTGCCACTGGTGATGGCCTCAAGGACGACTACACCGCATTGATCTCCACTATCAAGGTACTGCGGGACGCGATGCGCTTGGACCTCGGAGCAAGCGAATGAGCGGCGCCGGCCAGGGGGCGCCGTGGTCGCTGGGCCGCGTGCGATAGCTGTCCATGCCGGGGTCGGCGCAGTGGCCGGATGGCTGCTGGCCTGCCACGCGGCGGTCGTACAGGCTGCTGTGTCAGGCGTGTTGGTCCGGGGTGGGGCTGCGGGGTGTCGTGGGCAGCGGGATGCGGGCTGTGATGCGTTTGCCGATCGGCCTCTGTTCGATGATGAGTTCCTCGGTGACCGCCTTGACGATCTCCAAGCCGTGCTGACCGATCCGGCCGGGATCCGCGGTCCGGGCCGAGGGAACGACGGGGTCGCTGTCCCACACCACGACATCCACGCCACTGGCGTCGATGCGGAGTTCCATCAGGATGGGGCCGGGGGCGTACTTGCGGGCGTTGGTGACGAGCTCGCTGGCCACCAGCTGGGTGAGACCCTTCACGCTCGCGGATACGGGCAGCTGCCGGTCGGTGCGGGCCCGGTCGAGGAAGGCGCTGACATGGTCGCGGGCTTCGGCGATGCAGCCGTCGTCCCCGTCCAGGGCATGGCCGACGTGCAGCAGGTGCTCATCCGACCCGCTACGGCCCTCGCTGCCGGCATGGGAATTCACGTTGTCTCGCCCTCGCTGCCCCTTCACGCGCACGCGCCAGTACCCGCCCCCTGCGCATGCCCACCGGGGATGCCGATCGACTCAGCCGCCTGGGTGTATTCCGTCGTGGTCATAGGGCAGAATCGCCGCGCACGTTCTGACCGGACAAGCCTAGATGCAGTCGAGGGGACAGTGACCGACAACCAGGGAGAACACCAGCCCCACCGGCTTGTTGTCGAATCCGCGGTGGTCGATACGGTCCGTGTCGTGACCGTGCGGGGCGAAATCGACCACGAGGTGAAGGACATGCTCAGTGACGCACTGATGTCCGAAGACCAGCCGGTGCCACCCCGGATCGTCGTGGACCTCAGTGGGGTGTCGTTCATGGACTCCAGCGGGATCAACGTCTTCATCGCCGCTCACCGGCGGGTGAATGACAGCCAGGGCTGGCTGCGCATCGCCGCCGCCCAGGAGCCCGTCCTGCGTATTCTGCGCCTGGTCGGCCTCGATGCCCTCATCGACTGTCACCCCACCATCGAACAGGCAATGAACGCCTGACCGCGCATGCCCCGTACCGAGCCGAAGGCGTCCTGGCCGAGAGCCTTCGCGCGAGCACCATGGCCCGGCCAGTCCGACAGGTGTCAACCGCGGGACAGTTCACGCCACCCGTTCCGGCCATCGCGATCCCGATGACCGGCCGGGGTGCCGGGGCTGTCATACCACCCCACCACCGTGGCACGGCACCGGCCGCCGCGCGTGCCCGCCCGCCCGTACGAATCGACCCTGCCCCTCCGCGCGGACGGCATGACCCACCTCCGGCCGCCCTCCGGCGTCGAGCCCTACAGGGCCTCGCCGGGAATCGACAGATAGCCATTCCGCAGCCGCCTCAAGGCGCGGTGCTCGACGGCGAACTCGGTCTCATCCAGCGCCGACAGGGGCCTGACGCCGATGCTGGTGTTCGTCGCGAAGGCCGCGGCCATACCCGTGGCCTGGTCCAGGCTGACAGGGGCGATCCGGTGCTCGACGTGCTGCTGGAGCAGCGCCATGGTGACGCCCGGCAACACGGGAGCTTCCGGCCACACGATGGTGCCGTCGTGATCGACGAATCCGACGTTCCAGGTGCCGCCCTCGCTGATGAGCCCGTCGCGGCCGACGAACAGCGCGTCATCGAATCCGGCGAGCTGAGCCGTACGCCGGGCCTGCAGGGCGCCGAACAGCCCGCAGTGTTTGACCCGGGGCAGGTCCCGCTCGTACGGCACGCTCATCGTGCGCAGGGGCTCGGGAGGCAATGCGCCGGCGCCGCGGACGGACACCATGATGTGCGGCTCACCGGCGTCGGCCGGGTGCCCCATGTCGACCTTCGGGTCGAAGACGGTGACGCGGACGACACACGGGCGGCTCTGCCCTTCCAGGCTCTGCTGGACGTACGCACGGACGCGTCCGGTGTCGAGGCCGGTGCCCCACACGATCTCGCTGTCCCGCCGGAGTCGTTCCATGTGGAGCGCCAGGCCGCGGATGGCGCCATCGGCACCGACACGCATGGAGGTGAAATGCCCGAGACCGGTCAGGGCAAGCGGCAGCAGGTCATCCGCTGAGACGGGCTTTCCATCGAGAGTCGCCATGCCGCTCAGCATCGCAGGAGTGCCCGCCCCGGAGGCGAGCGCGGGTCCGGACCCGCGCCCGGAGGCGGACACCCCCTCGGGCCGCGAACCTCGGCGAAGCGTCACCTGTCGAGACCCCCCACCCGGTGCGCGATGGCCGCGGCCTCGCCCCGGCTTGAAGCGCCCAGCTTGGCCAGGATGTTGGAGACATGCACACTCGCCGTCTTCGGCGAGATGAACAGCTCCTCCGCGATCTGACGGTTGCTCCGCCCGGCGGCGACCAGCCGCAGCACGTCCCGCTCCCGGACGGTCAGCCCCAGCGCCGCTGCCGGCGCCGGGGGAGGGGCCGTCTCCCCATCGGCCTGCCGCAACGGGATCCGGGCACGCCCGGCGAGCGCGGTGATCTCCGCCTCGAGCGGCGCCGCGCCCAGTTCGCGCGCTACCGCCTCGGCCTGCCGCAGCAGCTCACCGGCCGCTGTGCGGGATCCGTTGACGCCCTGGATGATCAGGGCTTCCGCGAGCCGCAACCGGGCGGTGGCCAGCAGCGTCGGGGACTCCAACTGTTCGGCGGCGGCGACGGCGTCCGTCCAGTGAGCGGTGGCGTCCTGCCCTTCGGCGGTGAGCAGCTCGGCCTGGATCATCAGGGCCTGTGTGGCCCACAGGGGTACGAAATCGGGCTGGCCCTTCATCGCCTCGCGTATCCGCTCCACCGCTGCCTCGCGTCCCGGTTCGGCCACCGCGAGCCCACGGGTCCGCGCCTCCGCCGCCGCGGCCTCGTACAGCAGCGGCCAGCCGTAGCGCTGGTGGCTGGGGGCGATGGCCTCGCCGACCGCCGTCTCCAGCAGGGAGCGGACGTCCAGGATCCGGCCGTCTGCGGAGGCCAGCGCGATGGCGACCCGGGCCATGGGCAAGGTGTGCTGCGGCTCCGGGTAGGGGCCGGTGGTCCAGCTGTCGGACTCCGCCAGCCGCCGTCGGGCCTCGTCGTACGCGCCCAGGGCCAGGGCCAGCTCGGCCCGCTGCCCGGCGATCTGCCCGTGGGTGCGCACGCTCACCCCGCGGCGGCCGCCGGCCCGTTCCAGCACATCGTGGGCGTCGGCCCAGCGGCCGAGCTGGGTGAGGGACTCGGCGAGGTTGCTGTCGATGAACGAGGCGGTGTCCGGCAACCCGTGCCGCTCGGCCAGCCCGCTGCCCTCCTCGGCGACCTCGACGGCCTCGGCGAAGCGGCCGATCCCGTGCAGCGCCGTGGACAGATTGCCGTAGCCGCGCAGCAGGACGTTGGCGTTGCCCGGCTCCAGGGCCCGGGCGCACACCTCGCGGGCCTGCCGGATCCCGGCTTCGACGTCGCCCGAGTCGATGGTGAGCCAGGCCAGGGTGTGCTGCGCGGCGAGGCCGGTGATCTCGGCGCCGGTCACCCGGCAGAGCTCCACCGCCTGTGCCGCGGTCTCGATCGCCGTCGGCCCCGGCTGGTGCACGGCGTACCAATGGGCCGCATGCGTCAGCACATCGGCGTGTACGACGGACGGCGGCAGGCCCTTCACCAGCTTCTGAGCCTGGGCGATCTCGTGCCAGCCGTCGGAGCGGGAGAGGTCGCGCATGAGCTGGTAGCGCTCGGTCCAGAACCAGGCCGCGCGCAGGGGGTCCTCGCCCTCCAGCTCGCGCAGCGCCCGCTTGCTGATGGTCAGTGCCCGCTCCCGCTCGCCCGCCAGACGGGCGGCGACGGTGATCGCGGCGAGCAGGTCCACGAAGTCCCCCGGCACGTCCGGGGAGATGGCCGGGCACAGGCCCTCGGCCACGGCTTTCCGCATCGTCCGGCGGTGCAGCTCCTCGGGGGCGTCGTCCCACAGCTCCAGCGCCCGCTCCAGCAGATGGTGCTGTTCGGCGGACGCGTGCCTGCCGCGGGCGGCGGCGGCCGCGGCGATCACGGCGGGCAGCGTCTTGGCGGGGTCGCGGGCGTCGTACCAGTAGCGGGCCAGCCGGCCGGCCCGCTCCTCGGACCGTACGAGCGTGGGGTCGGCTTCCAGCGCCTCGGCGTAGCGGCGGCTGAGCCGGGAGCGCTCGCCGGGCAGCAGGTCGCCGACCACGGCCTCGCGCATCAGGGCGTGCCGGAAGCGGAAGGACTCGCCCTCGTCGGAGGGCTGCAGGACGGCGGCGCCGACAGCGGTACGCAGGGCCTCGATCAGCTCGTCCTCGGCGAGGCCCGTGACGGTGGCCAGCAGCCGGAACTCCACGTCGGAGCCCCCCTCGGCGGCGGTCCGCACCACGCGCTGCACCTCGTCCGGCAGCGCCTCGACCCGGACCAGCAGAAGGTCGCGCAGGGAGTCGCTGATGCCGCCCGGGGAACCGCCGAGGATGCTGCACGCCAGCTCCTCGACGAAGAAGGCGTTGCCCTCTGAGCGTTCGAAGACCCGGTCCAGCACCTGCTCGGGAAGGGCCTCGCCGTGGATGGCGGTGAGCTGGCGGCGGACTTCGGTGCGGTCGAAGCGGGGCAGTTCGAGACGGGTGACGGTGCGCAGCCGCTCGTACTCGGCGAGGGCGGGACGCAGCGGGTGGCGGCGGTGCAGGTCGTCGGCGCGGTAGGTGGCGACGATGAGCAGGCGGCTGTCGGTGAGGGCGCGCAGCAGGTAGCTGAGCAGCTCGCGGGTGGAGCGGTCGGCCCAGTGCAGGTCCTCCAGGGCCAGGACGAGGGTCCGGTTCGTGGCGAGACGCTCGAGGAGGCGGACGGTGAGCTCGAAGAGCCGGGCGCGGCCGTCGGTCTCCGAGCGGTCCCGGTCCATTTCGCCGAGCTCGGGCAAGAGCCGGGCGAGCTCGCCCTCCTGGCCGGCCACGGCGGCGCGGAGCTCGGCGTCGAGCTGGCGGCGCAGGGAGCGCAGGGCGGCCGAGACGGGGTGGTACGGCAGGGCGTCGGCGCCGGTTTCGACGCAGCCGCCGAGGGCGACGACGGCCCCGTCCACGGCGGCCCGGCCGAGGAACTCCTGAATCAGCCGGGTCTTGCCGACGCCGGCCTCGCCGCCCAGGAAGAGCGCGCCGGGCTCCCCGGCGTCCGCCCGGGACAGGGCCTCGCCAAGGGCGGTCAGCTCGGCGCTGCGGCCTATGAAAACGGGACTGATGTGACTGGTGCGCACGATGCTGAGCATCGCATCTCGTATGAGGTCGGGGACAGTGGTTTCGGCGTCGGCGGGCGGCCGGGCCGCCACGGCCGGGTGCCCGGCCGCGTGACGCTCCTGCTCCGTCACGCGGCGCGACGGTACTGCTCGCGGCGGTCGGCGTCGGTACGGGCTGCCTTCGCGGCCCGCTCGGCCTGCTTGGCCTCGTGGGCCAGGCGGCGCTGCGCGGCGCGGGAAAGGAGCTCGGCGTGTTGGGCGGCCAGGAACTCACGGTGCAGCACGGGGTCTCCTCGGACGGGCTGGGAGCTGGTCTCCTGCTTGTGCTTCCAACGTCGTCTCTAAGGTGGGGACACCACATCGGGAGACTTCCGCATCCTGCCGCGCAGCGGGTGCCTTAGCGGGAAGTCGAGACTTCCCGGCGGCCGGTATCGCGCTGACGGAGGGCCGCTCCTGCCGCAGGACTGCTGAGTCGTCGCTCAAGGATCCCGTGGGCCACCCCGCCGGTACGAGGCCGCGTGCGCCGTGGCTTCGTCAGGCGGCAGGATGACCGGCGCGCCGAGCTGTGCGAGCGGAGCCCTCGTGAGGACGCTCAGTCCAGACAGAACTCGTTGCCCTCGACGTCCTGCATCACGATGCAGGATTCGTTGTCGTCATCGGCAGCCAGCAGTCGCACACGCACCGCGCCGAGCGCGACCAGTCGTGCGCATTCGGCCTCAAGCGTGGCCAGGCGCTCTTCCCCCACGAGTCCGGTGCCGACCCGCACGTCAAGATGCACCCGGTTCTTGGCGACCTTGCCTTCGGGAACCCGCTGAAAGAACATGCGCGGGCCCACACCTGTGGGATCCATGCAGACGAACCATGAACCCTGATCCTCAGGAGACTGGGAGCGGTCGAAATCGTCCCAGGTGACGAACCCCTCCGGTGGCGGCGGTACGACGTACCCCAGCACCTCGCACCAGAAGCGAGCGACGCGCTCGGGTTCCGCGCAGTCGAAGGTGACTTGGAACTGCTTGATCGATGACATCGGCGCACCATAGCAGGGGGATTCTGTTGCTCATTGCCCCGTGTGGATACGCAAGTTGGTCATGTCTCCTTGTGGCGGCAGGAAATCTGTCCACGGACCCCGCCCCGGGTGCGGTCCATGGGGCCGTCGTCGAGGACAACCCTGCCGTTACCTGCCGTACGCCAGGGCGCGGCAGGGTGGGCCCATGACATACGACCCCATACGGTCCGTGGACGCGCTCATGCTTCTGCTGGCCGACTGCGCGGACGTCTGGGACACCCCGGACCGCTCCGGTGACCCGGTGGGCATCCTCGACCACGGCCTCCAGGTCGCCGCCGTGCTGGCCGAACGCCATCCGGACGACGAGGAACTGCAGCTGGCCGGGCTCGTCCATGATGCCGGCCACCACCTTGTGCCCGGTGACGAAGCCGGGCACGGCACCCACGCGGCGACGGCCGTCGAAGGTCTGCTGGGACCCCGTGTCGCCCGGCTGGTCGCCCTGCACATCCCGGCCAAGCGCTATCTCGCCACCGTCGACCCGGATCTCGCGCTGTCCCCGGAGAGCGCCCGCAGCCTCGGCTGCCAGGGCGGTCCGATGACCTCGGTGGAGGTGGCGGCGTTCGAGGCCGATCCCGACTTCACGGCCGCGGTCGCACTGCGCCGTGCCGACGACGCGGGGAAAGTGGTCGGCCTGCGGGTAGCGGCTCTGGAGTCCTGGCGCCCTGTCGTGCGACGCGTGGCCGCCCGCTGAGTGTCCCAGATGCGGCGACGGGTGCTACCGGGGGATCGTCATCTCACCGGTGTCTCCCTCCGGGCGATTCACACCGCCCGGAGGGACGCACACGTGGCGATGAGGCAGATCACCGAGGCAGGTGTGCCGGATCCGTGGCCCAGGTGGTGTCGGGCCGATCGCCGAGCTGGAACCTCAGTGATCCGCCGTCGCGGGCGAAGGAGCCGTCGAGCCAGGAGGTGCGATGGGTCCGCTGGCCGCGCTTGACCGAGCGTATGTAGCGGTTGCTGTCGGATGCCCCGGGTGCGTCGATCACGATCTCACCGCGGTGTCCGGCCGGGGCGATGACGGAGCGGGTGAAGACCGGGGTGCTCAGCAGGAAGTCGGCGGAGCCGGGCGCTTTGGGGTAGAGCCCGAGCGCGGAGAAGACGTACCAGGCGGACATGGTGCCCAGGTCGTCGTTGCCGGGGAGGCCGGACGGGCCGGTCGTGTACACGGTGTCGACGATCTGGCGGACCGTCCTTTGCGTCTTCCACGGGCTGCCCAGGGCGTTGTACAGCCAGGGGGCGTGGATGCCCGGCTCGTTGGTGGGGTCGTAGCGCAGTGGGCCACCGCCCTGGACGGACCATGAGCCGTCGGGGTTGTGGAAGAAGCCGTCGAGGCGGGCGGCGGCCTTGTCCCTGCCGCCCATCGCCGTGGCGAGTCCCTGAACGTCCTGCGGGACCATCCACACGTAGGTGGCGGCACTGCCCTGGGCGAATCCGCTGTCGGAGGCCGGGTCGAAGGGGGTCACCCAGGAGCCGTCGGCCTTGCGTGCCTGGATGTAGCCGGTGCCGGGGGTCGCGGTGGGGTTGAAGACGTGCTTCCAGTGTGCGCCGCGCTCGCGAAGTTTCCGGTACTCCTCGTCGCGGCCGAGCATACGGGCCCACTGGGCGAGGGCCGCGTCGGCGACGGAGCCTTCCAGCGTCTCGGCCGCGCCGCCCCAGCAGTGGCAGGTGTCGTGCGGGGCGTATCCGAGAGCCATGTACTGGGTCAGGTTGGGGCGTGCTGAGACGCACTGGCCGGGGCACCCGGCGTCCGACAACTGGTCCGGGGCCGGAACGGTGGCCTGCCGGTAGAGGGAGTCGAACGCACCCCGGACATCGAAATCGCGTACTCCCATGGCATACAGCGTTGCCAGGGTCGCGGCAGAGGGATCGCCTGTCATGACGTGTGTGGCACCGCTGATGTGCACCCAGCGATCCCAGACGCCCTTGTTCTGCTGAGCGAAGTGGTAGAGCGATTGGGCGAAGTCGCCCGCGACCCGCGGCTGGAGCAGCGCGAGCAGCTGAACGTGGGCACGGTACTGGTCCCAGCCGGAGAAGTTGCTGTACTGCGCCTTCTGGCCGCGGGCGATGGTGTGTACCCGGCGGTCCATGCCCGTGTACCTGCCGTCGCGGTCACTGATCACATTCGGCTGCTGAAAGGCGTGGTACAGCGCGGTGTAGAACACCGTGCGCCGGTCTTCGGTCCCGCCGGAGACCTTGACGCCGCTCAGGGCGCGGTCCCAGGCGCGCTCTCCGGAGGCGGCCACATCAGATACATCGGCGTTCCGGGGTATCTCGCCGCGGAGGTTCGCCTCGGCGCCGGCCAGGGACACATAGGAGATGCCCACGCGCATCCGGACGTCGTCGTCGTGCGCGGTGTCGAAGGACACGTAGCCACCGGAACCGCGGCCCGCGCGGTCCGCACCGGTGGCGTACCCTTCCCCGCCGTCGGCACGGGTGGACCCCGGTGAGAGCCGGCCGTCGTGCCAGGTGCCCGTAGCGGAGAAGGTCCGGTCGAAGGCCGCGGAGAAGTAGAGACGGTAGTAGCTCTTGCGGTTGTTGGTACCGCCGTTGGCGCGCCGCCCGCAGAACGCGCCGGTCTCCACCCAGCCGGTCACCTTGCGATGTGCGCTGTCCATCTCGATATGCGCGTCCTCACTGCCGTTGAGCGAGTTGGAGACGCGGAACAACAGGTTGGCGGGCCGGTCACGAGGAAAGGTGAAGTCGGCGACACCGGCGCGCGTGCTGACCGCAAGATCTGTCGTGACATCGTTGTCAAGTTTCACCTGGTAGCGCCCGGGTTCTGCCTTCTCCTCCTCATGGGAGAAGTTGGCGGCGTACTTGGCGTCCTTGGTGTCCGCGCTGGGTGAGGAGTCGACCGAACCCGCATGGGGCATGATCGGGATGTCTCCGGCGGCGCCGGGGTGGCAGCCCGTTCCATTGAGATGGGTGAGGGAGAACCCGCGCAGCCGGGTGGTGTCGTAGGAGTAGCCGCCCGCGGCCGCCGTGTTGGTCTGGTCGCCTGCGGTGCTGGTGGGCGACCAGGCGATCATGCCGAACGGCAGGCCGGCGCCGGGGAAGGTATTGCCGCCCTTGCTCGATCCGATCAGCGGATCCACGTACCGCGCACCGTGGTCGACCCGGGCTGTGGTGGTCGGTGCGGCCCCGGCCGGGGGAATCCCCGGGAGAAGGGCCACCACTGTCGAAGCGGCTGCGGCGCCGACGGTGAGCATTCGCCGCACCGCACGACTTCTGGACGCTTGCATCAACAATGACCCCTTCTGTCGGACGAATACCGGGACGGTGTCAGACCGCCCTGAGCTGCGAAGGGCTCGCAGCGCAGATGAAGAGCCACGACGCGATGAACAGTCTCCTGAGGGGGATTCAGGGAGGTTGACAACGTTGTCTAGCTCATGGTGAGGCCATTATTACGTGGCTGCGAACGCCCGGTGAAGGGGTCGGAGCGACCAACGTGCCGTAGGGGCCCTGACGCTTCATGCCGCCACGCGGGCGGGTTCGAGACCTGCCGTGTTCGGGCGCCACCACCGTCAGCGGACTCCGTAGGCCCGGGCGAGTACACGCACGGTGGCGGTCATGGCCTGGTGCAGTTCGGCAGGTGAGACGACCTCGACGTCGACCCCGAGCCGCAGCAGCTCCCCGCAGGCGTGGTCGATGCTCTCGATCGGGATCTCGGCCTCGACCCAACCGTCTTCTCCGACGGCGGTCGCGGTGGAGTCGACCGCTCGCACCACCTCCGGAGGAACGTTGTCGGGCAGGCGCCGGAGTCCCCGCGGCGACAGGCGGATGGTGGCCGTGCCCGTGTAGCGGCGTGCCTCGAAGTCGTCGAGGTAGGAGGTCCAGTACGCACCCAGGTCGAATTCCGGCGGCCGGCTGAATCGCTCGTCGCTCAGCACCGCGTCGAGGACTTGGGCGACCCGGTAGGTGGCGATCCGGCTCTCGGCGACGGCGGCCACGAGGTACCAGGTACCGGATTTGAGCACCAGGCCGTAGGGGCGCAGGCGGCGATTCACCTCCTGCGGCGCGCGCCAACGGCGATAGCGCACATCCACCGCACGCCGAGTGAGCACCGCGTCGACGAGCAGGGGCAGCTGTGGTGTCCGTTCGGGCTCCCGGTACCAGCCCGGGGCGTCCAGATGGAACACCGCCGCGGTCCGCGCGGCTTCCTCGCGCAGTTCCGTCGGCAGCGCTGCCAGCAGCTTCAGCCGTGCTGCCGTCACCTCGTCGGCAAGCCCCAAGTCGGCGGCGGGCCCGGGCAGTCCGGCGAAGAAGAGTGCACGCGCCTCGCCCTCGCTCATCCCGGTGAGGCGGGTGCGATAACCGTCGAGCAGCTGATAGCCGCCCCCGCGACCCGGCTCCGCGTAGACCGGGACCCCGGCGGACTGCAGACGCGCAAGGTCGCGATAGGCAGTCCGCACGGACACACCCAGCTCATCAGCGATCCTTCGGGCGGGCATGCCGCCACGAGCTTGCAGCAGCAACAACAGCGACAACAGCCGACCGGCAGACATGCGCGCCATTCTCCTCGGAAACCCTGACAGCATGTGGCACACGGGTCCCCTAGCGTCATCGGCGTCCGGCTCCGACCGAACCGGCCGGAATTCCATGCCTGGACAAGAGCAGCGAAGAGGAGTTGCACCGTGTCGCCCACCGACCCCGCCGTCCACCCCGCCGTGATCGAGCTTCGCCAATACACACTGCGTCACGGACGGCGCGACGAACTCATCGAATTGTTCGATGCGGAGTTCGTCGAAACGCAGGAGGAGACCGGGATGGCCGTACTCGGCCAGTTCCGGGACCTCGATGATCCGGACCGCTTCGTATGGTTGCGTGGGTTCCCGGACATGGCGGTACGGCAGCGTGCGCTGACGGCCTTCTACGACGGACCCGTCTGGGCCGAACACGGTCCCCGGGCGAACGCCACCATGGTCGACTCCGACGATGTCCTGCTGCTGCGGCCCCAGTCGGCTGGGAGCGGTTTCGCCGTCCGCCCGTCCTCCGAGCGGTCCCGAGTCGGTGCTCCGGCATCGGACCGGCTCGTGTCCGCCACCGTCTGGTCCTTTCCTCCCGGACGGTCCGACGGCATCGCACTCATCCGGGACGGTCTCCTCCCCGCTCTCGGCGAGACAGGACCCGCACCGCTCGCCGTCCTGACCACCGAGACGGCGCACAACACCTTCCCCAGGCTGCCGGTCCGCACCGGAGAGAACGTCGCCGTGGTCTTCACCTCCTACCCCGACGAGAGTGCGCGTCGCCGACACCTCGCCGAGGTACAGGCTCATCCCCTCATACGGGACGAGGTACTGCCGGCCATCAGCAAAGAACAGTCAGCGGCACCCCGGACACTGCGGCTGGCGCCCACGGGACGCTCGCTCATCTCCTGACTGCTCGGCGCCGCCGGGGCGGGCCTCGCGGGCGGACCGCACCGCCTTCGGGATCGGCGAGGACGTGGCGGGGCTTCTCTCCGGTCCGACCGATGCCGCCGAGTTCGGCGTCCTGGCCCAGCACCGTTCTGTGGGCTGAGGACGGGCAGGGGGCTCCGAGCCAGGCTGAACGGTCTTGTGCCGAGGCGTCTCGTATGAGGTATGAGCTCCCGGTGACCTCTCGGCACTGCGGGGCCTGAACCGCCGGATCACACCCTGGAACTGCTGCGGCAGCCGCCCCGAGCGCGGGCCGTATTCGCCGATCGGCAGGAGGATGGACGACACTGGGTGCCATGGCAAGATGTAGGAAGTGCGGCGGGCAGAAGCGTCGATGGCCGCGGTCCTGTTCCCGGTGCAGCTCAGCGGCTGACCGGGCGGACACCGTCGCCGACGCGGGTGAACTGGCCGTGGATGTGGGGTTGTTCGGTTGGATCGGCCGGGGGATAGGGGCCGTCGGGCGCTTGGTGCTGAGAGCCTTCGACTGATCGACGACACGCAGGCATGCGCCGTCCAGGTACGCGTACCGGCCCGTCGGCCGAGGTGGCGGCCGCGGTTCCGGGCCGATGCCCATACGCGCTGTGCCCGTTGCGCAGGGTTCTGCCCTCGCGTCCGTCGCTGCCGTCCCCCGACGCCTCGTATCCCGGTGAGGTGCGCCCTCACCACCCGGAGGCATCGCATGGGCGCGCAGCATTCTCATGAGGAACCCGGCAAGCGGCATGGCCCCGCCGCGAGCCCCGTGCATCTGGCGGCTCGGGCGCTGGCCGACGCCCGCCCCTCCGTTCTATGACGGTCGTTATGGACCTGATGTAGCCTGCCTCCTATAACAGTTGTCATAGGAGGCAGGCGTGACCGTCATCAGCGTGAACACCCTGAAGGCCGCCTTGGCCTGGAGCAGCGCCGCAAGCTGGCCGAGACGCTGACCGACGCCGTGCTCGTGCCGGAGGTCGGGCAGTTCGCCCCGGCCGCCCGGGTCGGATTCCAGGTGCATTTCGTCGAGCGAGAGCCGGACATGATGGCCATCGGTGCTCGGCTCCTGGCGGATGCGGAGCCGGGCCTCGACGTCATGGTGATCGACGTGGCGGTCATGGACGGGGACTGGCGCCAGTCGGTCCGCGCTCAGGTCATCGAACGCGTCCTGGCCGCGATGGCCGACGTTTGCGGCCTGGCGGAGCCGTCACCGGCCCGGTGGGTGTATTTCCGTGTGATCGACGAGGGGAGCTGGGGCTCCAGCGGCGGCGTACTGTCGGTTCTTTCCCTCCTCGGCAGCGGCGTGTTCACCGAGGAGAAGGCCAAGGCCATCCGCGCCGCCCTCGGCGCGTAGAAGACCCCGGCGGCAACCGGACGGGCGGCCGGGTCGAGGCCTGGCTCAGCCCCCGACCGCATCGGCGATGAGGGCCTGGAGTTGGGCTGCGGCGCGGTCAAGGGGCTCAGTGCTCCGCTTGGCGCGGCACATGGCCACGGTGCCCTCGACGGCGGCCACGATCAGTGTGGCCATCCGTGCGGCCCGCTCGGTGCCGGCGCCGTGTTCCCGCAGTGAGTCCGCGAGCAGGCCCTCCCACTGCTCGAAGGCCTCCGCCGCGGCCTCCAGGGCGGGCGGGACTTCGTCGGCCGGGGGTTCCTCGATGGCGACCGCCAGAACGGGGCAGCCGGCATGGAAGTCGGTGTCGACGACGACCTTCCTCCACAGGGCGAGGAAGGCGTTCACGCCGGCGGCCGGGCCGGCCTTCAGCTCCTGGCGCAGACTGCGCGCCACCCGGTCGCCCGTGTGGCGGACGGCCTCCGTGGCCAACTGCTGCTTTCCCTCGGGAAAGTAGTGATAGGTGGACCCGAGCGGCGCCTTGGCGTGCTTGGCCATCTCCCGGATGCTCGTCGCGCTCAGGCCGCGCCGGCTGATCATGTCTGCGGCGCCGGCCACGATCCGCTCGCGGGACGGCGTGCTGCTCTTGGCCACCGGTCTCCACCCTCTTCTGGCTATAACGATCGTCATAGCCTAACCTGTCAGGGCTGATGGGCGACCGTTGGTCAGCGGTGTCCGGGCTTGTGGCCGGGCTCCGGGCGAATGACCGCTACGCCGGATTGCAAGTCCACGGAGCTGCGCGGTGGTGCACCGGACTCCGTACCGTCGCGGAGGGCCAGCCGGCGTTCCTTCTCCTCCTGGACGTGCTGTCGTGAGGGTTGGAAGAGCTCGTCCCATGCACCGGACGTAGCGCCGCCCCCTCCGAACGTGCGCCGACGCCAGCACACCCAAGCGAAGAGCAACACCCACAGGACGGCGATCACGCCCGCGACCGTCAACAACATCTGTTTCAGCCTCCGAATGCGGTACTTCTGGGAGCTTGCCGCACCCGAAGTCCTGTCCGCTGCTTGTTCGTTGCTCCCTCGTGGGAATCGTAGAGGAGCTTCCCCGGCAGTCAGAAGCCTCGAAGGCCACGGACAGAATGTTCTCCATGGTCAGCCCCCTCACACAGCCGGCAGCCGACAGCAGGCCACAGGCCGTCGTCTGTACAGCTGATGGGCAATCAGGTAGCCGCCCCCGCAGCGTGTCCGGTCGGCGAAGTGTGAACCGGGCCGAACTGCTCGAGGTGGCTCCCGGAGGCGCTACGTGTCCGCGACGGCATCGCACACTTGGCTCTACTGGAGCCGTCGGATGTCTCCGCGGACCCGGTAGAAGCCGCTGGACGCGGCGTGCAGGGAGTCGACGACGTACCGCGCGCCCGGTTCGCGTATCGCCCGCGGGAACTGGACGTTCCACGAGCGCTCATAGCCGTCCGAGACCACGTGCACTCGGGTGCGGCCGCCCTCCTGCACGCATTCGACGATCACCGCTCCGGCCGGGGCCGTTGTCACGGTCGTCACGGACGCGAGCGCGGTGGCCGGCGCGTAGGTGGGCAGCGCGGCGCTGAGCTTGATGTCCCGGGCGACGGGCACGGAGCCCTGCTGGGCTGCTGTCACCGCGGCCTCGCTCGCATCCACGCACACCAGGGAGCCGTCCGTGGTGACCAGGTAGAGCCGCTCGTCGCGATACTGCATGGAGAGTGCGGATCCGCTGCCGGTGCCGAGCTTCCACAGCCGGGTGCCATCACGGTCGAAGCAGTACACGGAGGAAGCTGCGTCACCGGCGAACACGTACCGGCCGCCGGGGGAGGTGGCGCATGAGTAGACGGAGCTGTCGCACCGGTACGTGGCCTCCGTGGCTCCGGTGCGCTTGGAGATCCGGTGGACGACCTGGTGGGAGGTTCCGGCGTAGACGGCGTCGTCCTCCTGCCAGCCGAACAGGACACCGCCCTTGGTCGGCGTGTGCCACAACTCGGTGGTGCCGTCCGTGGAGTGAGCTGTCACGCCGCGCGAATGTCCGTGGTACACGGCGCGGTCGTCGGCGCGCACCATCCAGGCGTGTTCACCACGCCCGCCCCGGGCCCACTGGTGTTCGTCCTCGTGATCGATGACGGTGAGCCGTCCGGCGCAGTCCGAGACATTGAGCACGCCCTCGTGGATGTCGAGCCAGAAGATGTCGACGTCGGCGGCGATGTCGTAGGCCGCGAAGGGCAGCTTGGACGACAGGTCGTAGACCCGGCCGTCGTCACAGCCGGCGTAGATCCAGAAGTCGTCGGCGACCAGGCACTTGACCCCGTCCGGGAGCTGGTAGCGCGCCAGGACCTCGCCACCGTGCGCCAGCGTGTAGACATCGCCGGCCTGGTTGCCGACCCAGCAGCGATCGTCGTCGATGTGAATGCCGAAGGCCGCTGAACCGGTGCGGAACCGCCACAGCACCGGGGCGGTCGCGCGGGCCGTGGACGGGGCGGAGGTCACCTGCCGGCGGGTGACCGCGCGGGGCGCGCGCTGGCCCTGCACGGCGGGGGCGTATCCCTTGCGCACCTTCTCGCCGATCTTCTTGGTGGCGGCGGCTTGCGCCTTCTCGGCCGTGGGGAAGGTCGACGTCTGCGTCTGTCCGTCGGAGCCGATCCGTCCGTAGCGCACGCTCACGACCTGTCCCACGACCGTCACCTCGTAGAACTTGTGCGCTCCGCCGCCGTCCTGGGACAGCTCCAGATACGTCCTTGACATGACAGACCCTCTCCAACGGCCGGACCGCGGTGTGTTCCGCGGGTTCCACTGACTCGAACCATAGGAGTGACCACTGACAACGGCCCCGCCCTGCCGCTCTCGGGCAGCGGCGCTCTGCCGCTGTACCGCGGGCGGGGCCCGGGGCGGCGTCGTCCGTGTCGGCGGATCGGTCTGCCGTTGCTACCGGCTGCCCGTTGTCCCCTCGTCGTGGTCGAGGGTGGACAGCAACTGCCGCAGACACACCCGGGTGGCGCGGATGTCCTCGTCGGGGATGGCGGAGAAAAGAGTGCGGTGTACCCGCGCGGCCCGGGCGGTGACACGGCCGAGTGCCTCGTGTCCCCGGGACGTCAGCGCCAGCAGGGGGGAGCTCCGGTGATCCGGGTTCGGCTCGTAGGCGGCGAGTCGGAATGCCACGAGATCGTTGGCGACCCGCTGGACGCTCTGACGGCTCGTACCGAGTCTGCGCGCGGCCTGGGACGCGGTGAGGGGGTCTTTGGACACGGTGCTCAACAGCTGCCAGCGGGTCTGTGTGAGCCCTTCCGCCCTCGCGGTGTGATCGCCCAGGCGGCGCAGGGTTCCGGCGGCTGCCTCGAAGACATCGGCTATCAGCAGGGCTGTCTCATCGGGCATGTCCACCACTCCTTCATTTGACAATAGATTGTCAATATAGCAACATGTTGTCTATCGCTCCATTCGTGTGACCCCTTGAGGAGCAGGTATGTCCAAGATCGACCTTTACCGTCACGTTCACATGGGGCAGCGTGCGCGTCTGTTCACCTTCGCCGTCGAGCTCGGCGCCGTGGATGTCTCCCGTGGCGATGCCGCTGCCGACCATGCGGAGCGCTGCCTGGCCTTGACGCAGGAGCTGCGCGAACACGCCGACCACGAGGACACCTTCATCCATCGGCTCCTGCGTGAGCGCGCGCCCGAGGCGGCCGACGCGCTGGAGGCGGAGCATGTGCGCCTCGACGCGGTCTTCGTCGCGCTGGACGAGCGGGCGCGGGCACTGCCCGCGCATGCTGGCGCGGACCTCGCCGAGGCCCAGCGCGCGCTGTACCTCGCCCTGAACGAAGTGATCAGTGCGTACCTCGCGCATCTGCACGTGGAGGAGACGGTCGCGATGTCGGCGCTGTGGGAGTCCGCGAGTGATGAGGAGCTGGAGGCCGTGTACGCCGCCTTCCGGGCCTCGCGTACGCCGGAAGAGGCACTCACCGACCTCCACAGGATGCTGCCCGCCGTGCCACCCGCGACGCGCGCGACGATCGTGCGCGATGTCATCGAGGCCGCGGAGGCAGATCCGGGCAGTACATTCGTCGCGGTCACCACCACCCTCAGCTCTGAACAGCTCGGACGACTCCACGAGGACCTCGCTCTTCCCGAGGCCTGGGCGCTCTAGCAGAGGGGCGGGGTGCGGGGTGTCTCCGTGGCCGGCTGACAGTGGTCTGACAACGATGGGGAAGTAGGTGAAGACGTGTGTGATGCCCTTCAGGTGCACTGTGCACGTCAATCTGTAGTCGTTTCCGCAGAGTCGTCACGGACTGTCACCGGTGTGGTGGGGGGTCTGCCTACGATCCATGGGCTGAACCAATCACTTTCCTGGAGATACCGTGCAAACCGCTCAAGCCAACGATCGCCCCGGCGATCAGCGGCACACCGGCCCGTCCTATACCGAGGTGCAGACGGGCGCCGAGTTCGGTGAACTGCGTACCGCTCACCGCTCGTTCGCGTTTCCGCTGACCGTCGCGTTCGTCACCTGGTACCTGCTGTACGTGCTGTTGTCGAACTATGCCGATGGCTTCATGTCGAC
>NZ_JBWKKP010000030.1:91064-91968 GCF_056431485.1 Streptomyces sp. NPDC045899 | reverse complement strand
GCCCGGTTACATTCCGAACCCGGAAGCTAAGCCTTTCAGCGCCGATGGTACTGCAGGGGGGACCCTGTGGGAGAGTAGGACGCCGCCGAACAATCTTTGGAGGACCCTTGGTCCCAGCGTTCAACGCTGGGACCAAGGGTCCTTTTTGTTTTTGCTGTACCCGCACCGGTGAGACCGGTGCGGGAGAATGACCGAGTACCTCACGACAGGAGTCACGCCGATGTCCACCAACTCTCCCGACGACCGGTCGGACCGCGAGCCGCGCCGCCGGGACGGCGGCGACCGGCGAGACTTCCGCGACTCCGGCCCCCGCCGTGACCGTGACCGTGGTGGTTTCCGCCGCGATGACCGTCGTGATGATCGGCGCGATGACCGCCCGCGTGGGCCGCGTCGTGATGATGACCGTGGTGGCTTCCGCCGTGACGACCGTCGCGATGATCGCGGTGGTTTCCGTCGTGACGACCGCCGTGATGACCGCCGCGACGATCGCCCGCGTGGTCCGCGTCGTGACGACCGTGACGGTGGCTTCCGCCAGGGCGGCTTCCGGCGTGACGACCGTCGTGATGACCGACCGGGTTTCCGTCGTGATGACGACCGTGGTGGTTTCCGCCGTGATGACCGTCGCGATGATCGCGGTGGTTTCCGTCGCGACGATCGTCGTGATGACCGTCGTGACGATCGGCGCGATGACCGTCGTGATGACCGTCCGCGTGGGCCGCGTCGTGATGATGACCGTGGTGGTTTCCGCCGTGACGACCGTCGCGATGACCGTGGTGGTTTCCGTCGTGACGACCGCCGTGACGATCGCGGCGGCTTCCGGCGTGACGACCGTCGTGATGACCGACCGGGTTTCCGTCGTGATGACGACCGTGGTGGTTTCCGCCGTGATGACCGTCGCGATGAT
>NZ_JBWKKP010000030.1:70805-90965 GCF_056431485.1 Streptomyces sp. NPDC045899 | reverse complement strand
TCGCGGTGGTTTCCGCCGCGACGACCGTCGTGACGATCGGCGCGATGACCGTCGTGATGACCGTCCGCGTGGGCCGCGTCGTGATGATGACCGTGGTGGCTTCCGCCGTGATGACCGTCGCGATGATCGCGGTGGTTTCCGCCGCGACGACCGCCGCGACGACCGTCGTGATGACCGTGGTGGTTTCCGTCGTGATGACCGTCGTGACGATCGGCGCGATGACCGTCGTGATGACCGTCCGCGTGGGCCGCGTCGTGATGATGACCGTGGTGGCTTCCGCCGCGATGACCGTCGCGATGACCGTGGCGGGTTCCGTCGCGACGACCGCCGTGACGACCGCCGTGATGACCGTGGACCGCGTCGTCCCTATGGCCAGGGCGGCGGCCAGGGCCGTGGGCGCGACGACCGTGCCGGCGGTGGCTTCCAGGGCCGTCGCGACGACCGTTCCGGCGGTTACGGCCGCCGTGACGACCGGGGCCGGGAGCGCGGTGACCGTGAGCCGATCAAGCGGCTGCCGATCCCGGACGACGTGACCGGCGACGAGATCGACCAGTCGGTACGTCAGGAGCTGCTGAGCCTGCCCAAGACGCTGGCCGAGGACGTGGCGAGGAACCTCGTCATGGTCGCCAAGCTGCTCGACACCGAGCCCGAGCAGGCCTACGGGTACGCGCGCATCGCCCTGCGGCTCGCCTCCCGGGTGGCCGCCGTGCGCGAGGCCGCCGGGTTCGCTTCGTACGCCGTCGGCAAGTACTCCGAGGCGCTGGCCGAGTTCCGGGCCGCGCGGCGGATGACCGGTAACACGGAGCTGTGGCCGGTGATGGCCGACTGCGAGCGTGGCATGGGCCGTCCCGAGCGGGCGCTCGCCATGGCCGGTGAGCCCGAGGTGCAGAAGCTGGACCGGGCAGGGCAGGTCGAGATGCGGCTGGTGGCCGCCGGCGCCCGGCGCGACATGGGCCAGGCCGACGCCGCCGTGGTGACCCTGCAGAGTTCGGAGCTGGCGTCCCACTCGATCCAGCCGTGGACCGCGCGGCTGCGTTACGCGTACGCCGACGCACTGCTGGCCGTGGGCCGTGAGGAAGAGGCCCGCGAGTGGTTCGCCAAGGCGCTCGAGGCCGACCAGGGCGGCACCACGGACGCGTCGGACCGGCTCGCGGAGCTGGACGGTGTGGAGTTCGTGGACGCCCTCGACCCCGACGAGGCCGCCCAGGACGAGGTCGAGACGGTCACGGTCACGGTGACGGACGCCCCCGAGGCCGACAGCGAGCCCGCGTCCGCGGAGCCCATCGCCGACGAGCCTCAGGACGCTGAAGAGCCGCAGGTCAGCGACGAGTCACAGAACACTGAAGAGCAGCGGGACGGCGACGACCGCTGACGAGCGCACCACAAGAGGGCGGAACCCGTGCCACGGGTTCCGCCCTCTCGCTCTGTCCGGCTCGTTCTCTCCGGGCTCAGCCCAGCGTCAGACTGCGCAGCACCAGCCCTGTCGCGGGTTTCGGCCCGAACGACGTCGACTTGTGCGGCATGGCGACGCCCTGGCGGGCCAGGTCGTGGACGACGTCCTCGTTCACCGGGTGCATCAGCACCGCCGTGCCGCCCAGCCGCTCCGCCTGCTCGACCACCGCTTCGGTGTCGTGGATGTAGCCGATGTGCTCGGGCGCGTCCGGGACGTTCCAGAGGTGGTCCAGCAGTACGGAGTGGAGGACCGTCGCGTCCAGGGTGCGCCATGCCTCCGGCCGTCCCTCGGGCACCGTACGGGCCAGCAACTCCGCGTCCGGGCGGTCCATGAGGTGGAAGCGTCCGTCCCCGGTGAGCAGGAAGGCGTTGCCGTCGGGCTGGGCCGCCGTGGCCTCGGCCAGCGCGTCGAGGGCGCGGGGCAGCGGGCCGTCGATCTCCTGGATCCGGAAGGCGTGGCTCGCGGCGGCCAGTGCCTTGGCGGGCGGCAGCCGCCGCAGCAGCCGGTGGATGGCCCGGACCCGGAGGGGGTAGCGGACGGTGTCCACGAGCAGCACGAGTCCGTAGTCCCACGGGCCGGGTTCCGGCCGCTCCTCGCGCAGCCGCAGATAGGTGGCCCAGCGGTGGTGGCCGTCGGCGATGAGGGCCTGGCGGCCGCGGAGGTCCTCGGCGATCTCGATGAGGTCGGCCGGGTCGGTGAGCCGCCACAGATGGTGGTCGATGCCGTCCTCGGTGGTCGTGGACAGCAACGGCTCGCCCCGTACCGCCCGTTCGATGACATGGGCGGCACCGCTCTCCCCGCCGTTGCCCCGGTAGGCGAGCAGCAGGGGTTCCAGATTGGCCGCGGTGGCGCGCATCAGATCGGCGCGGTCCGCCACGACGTGCGGCATGACCTCCTCGTGCGGGAGGACGACGCCCTCCTCGCGGGGGCTCAGCCGCAGGGCACCGATCAGACCGCGCTGGAGGGCCGGACCGTCGCGCTGTTCGTAGAGGTAGAGCGCCGGTTCCGGGTCGGCGGCGAGGACGCCGTCGGCCTGCCAGCGGCGCAGCGTCTCGGCGGCCTGCCGGTGCCGGTCGGCCGGGGTTCCGGCCTGCGGCAGGATCAGCCGGACGATGTTGTAGGGGTCCGCGGTCTCGAGTTCGCGCAGACCGTCGGGCCGAACTACCACGTCATAGGGCGGGGAGGTGACAGCGGCGATGCTGCTGACCCGCTCCGCCGCGTAGCGCAGCCCACGGAACGGGGTGAGCTGGAGACCTTGCCCGCCAGGCCCTGGAATGCTCATTTGAGAATGCTATGCCCCGGACGGGGATGGGCGATGATCGGGGGAGAAGCGCACAGATCTGCGAGGAGTGTGTCCGTCCATGAACCAGACCGCCGTCCGGACCCGGCCCGAGGGCAGTCAGCGTCCGCTGAACGAGGTGTACGACACCGCCCTGCTGGACCTCGACGGGGTGGTGTACGCGGGCGGTGAGGCGATCGACCACGCCGTGGAGGCACTGGGCACCGCACGGGACGACGGAATGCGGCTGGCGTATGTGACCAACAACGCACTGCGCACCCCACAGGCGGTGGCCGAGCATCTGACCCGGCTCGGCGTGCCGGCCGAACCGGATGACGTGATCACCTCGGCGCAGGCGGTGGCCCGGCTGATCGCCGAGCAGCTCCCGTCGGGCGCGCGGGTGCTGGTGATCGGCGGGGAGGGGCTGCGGGTGGCCCTGCGCGAGCGCGGTCTGACGCCGGTGGAGTCGGCGGACGACGATCCGGCGGCGGTGGTGCAGGGGTACGGCGGACCGGATCTGCCTTGGTCCCGGCTGATGGAGGCGGGGTTCGCGGTGGGGCGGGGGGTGCCGTGGTTCGCGTCCAACACGGATCTGACGATTCCGAGCGGCCGGGGTATCGCGCCGGGCAACGGCGCGGCGGTCGAGGTCGTACGGATCGTCACCGGAGCGTCCCCGCAGGTGGCGGGGAAGCCGCTGCCGCCGATGCACCGGGAGACGATCCTGCGGACCGGCGCCCGGCGGCCGTTGGTGGTCGGGGACCGGCTGGACACCGATATCGAGGGCGCGTACGCGGGTGAGGTGGACTCGCTGCTGGTGCTGACCGGGGTGACGGACGCGGCGCAGCTGCTGGCGGCCGGGCCGGAGCACCGGCCGACCTATGTGGACCGGGACTTGAGGGGGCTGCTCGGCTCCCAGCCGGCGGTGGAGTCCGCCGGAGAGGCGGATGCCCGGGGCGCGTTCCGGTGCGGGGGCTGGACGGCCCGGGTGCGGGACGGCGCGCTGCTGCTGGAGGGGGAGGGTGGCGAGCCGGTGGACGGGCTGCGGGCGCTGTGCGCGGCGGCCTGGACCGCGGCGGGTGACGGTGTGAGCACCGCCGGGACGGGGAAGGCTCTGGCCCGACTGGGGTGGTGAGCCGGCCGGCGCGGGCCGGTGGGGTGACCTCGCGGTTCCGGTGCCCGACCGGGTGCGGCCGGTGAGGCTTAGGGTAACCTAACCTAAGCCTTGATCGACCGTGCAGTGAGGTGGAGTTCCGCGTGACCCTGGTCAGTCCGGTGAAAGCCGGGACCGAGACAGCGACTGCGCCACCGGGGCGCCGCACCGCGCGTCGAGCGGCCGGGCTGGTGGCCTCGGTCGCCGTGCTGCTCGTGGTCCTCGCGGCCAGTGTCGCCATCGGCGCCAAGCCGGTCCCTCTGGATGATGTCTGGCACGGGCTGTTCCACTACAGCGGCCAGAACAGCGATGTGGTGATCCGGGACGTACGTGTACCGCGCACCGTCCTCGGGCTGCTCGTCGGCATCGGCCTCGGGCTCTCCGGGGCGGTCATCCAGGCGCTCACCCGCAATCCGCTGGCCGATCCCGGGCTGTTGGGCCTGAGCACCGGAGCGGCCGCCGCCGTCGTCTCGGCGATCAGCTTCCTCGGTATCACCTCGCTGACCGGCTATGTGTGGTTCGCCTTCTTCGGCACCGCCGTGGCCTCGGTGCTGGTGTACGCCCTCGGCGGCAGCCGCGGTGCCACCCCGGTGCGGCTCGCGCTCGCGGGGACGGCGGTGTACGCGGCGCTCTACGGCTACGTCAACGCCGTTCAGCTGCTGGACGGGGTGGCGCTGGACAAGATGCGCTTCTGGATGGTGGGTTCGCTCGCCTCCGCGAATATGACGATCGTCCAGCAGGTCGCCCCGTTCCTGCTGGTGGGATCGGTGCTCGCGCTGGCCCTGGCCCGTCCGCTGAACGCCATGGCGCTCGGCGACGACACCGCCCGCGCGCTCGGCACCCATCTGGGCCGTACCCGGGCGCTGTCGATGCTGGCCGTCACCCTGCTGTGCGGGGCGGCGACCGCCGCGTGCGGGCCGATCGCCTTCGTCGGGCTGATGGTGCCGCATCTGGTGCGCGCGCTCACCGGCCCCGATCTGCGCTGGATCCTGCCGTATGCCGCGGTGCTCTCGCCGGTGCTGGTGCTGGGCGCCGATGTGATCGGCCGGGTGGTCGCCCGGCCCGCCGAACTCCAGGTCGGGGTCGTCACCACCTTCATCGGCGGCCCCGTCTTCATCTACCTCGTACGCCGCCGAAGGATGGCCCAACTGTGAACGCGAGCAAGCGCATGACGCCCAGGACGCGCGGGGTGACGCTGCGCACCCGCGGGTTCTCGATGCGCCTGGACCTGCGCGGGACGGTCGTCGGTCTGCTGCTGGTGGCCCTGTCGCTGGTGATGGCCGTGGTCCTCATCGGCACCGGCGACTTCCCCATCGCCCCCGCCGATGTGCTCACTACGCTGGCGGGCAACGGCAATCCGGCCCAGGACTTCATCATCAACGAGCTGCGGATGCCGCGGGTGCTGGTGGGGCTGCTGGTCGGCGCGGCCCTCGGGCTGTCCGGGGCCCTCTTCCAGAGCATCTCCCGCAATCCGCTGGGCAGTCCGGACGTGGTCGGTTTCGGACAGGGTTCGGCGGCCGGGGCGCTGGCGGTCATCGTGCTGTTCCAGGGCGGACCCGGCGCGGTCGCGGCCGGGGCCGTCGTCGGCGGTCTGGTGACCGGCGCCGGGGTCTACGGACTGGCCTGGCGGAAGGGCGTCCACGGCTACCGGCTGGTGCTGGTGGGTATCGGCGCCTCCTCGATGCTCAGCGCGGTCAACGGCTATCTGCTGACCAAGGCCGATCTGCCGGACGCCACCCGCGCGGTGGTCTGGCTGACCGGTTCGCTCAACGGGCGCGACTGGAGCCAGGTCTGGCCGCTGGCCGCCGTCTGCGCGGTGCTGCTGCCCGTGGTGCTGGCCTACGCGCGGGACCTGCGGATGCTGGAGATGGGCGACGACAGCGCCTATGCCCTCGGGGTGCGGGTGGAGCGGACCCGGCTGGTGCTGATGCTCGCGGCCGTCGTGCTCACCGCGTCCGCCACGGCCGCCGCCGGGCCCGTCGCCTTCGTGGCGCTCACCGCCCCGCAGCTGGCCCGCAGGCTCACCCGGTCCTCGGGGCCGAACCTGCTGCCTTCGGCCTGGATGGGCGCCGGGCTGCTGATCACCGCCGACTGGTCCGCGCAGCGGCTCTTCGGTGCCGATCAGCTGCCGGTGGGCGTGCTCACCGGGATGCTGGGCGGCGGCCATCTGCTGTGGCTGTTGGTGACCGAGCGCAAGGCGGGGCGGATATGAGGAAACACAACGGCGCGGACGGAGACGCGGACCACACCATGGACCAGGACATACGACAGGATCAGGACACCCGGAAGACCGTGGCTCCCCGCACCTCCACCGGCACCGCCCGTCCCCGGACGGCCGGCGCCGCCGACGGACCCCAGCGGCTGGTCGCCGAGGGGCTCACCCTCTCCTACGACCGCCGCACGGTCGCCGAGAACCTCTCCGTCACCATCCCGGACCACTCCTTCACGGTGATCGTCGGCCCCAACGCCTGCGGTAAGTCCACCCTGCTGCGTGCCCTGTCCCGGATGCTCAAGCCCGCCGCCGGATCGGTGCTGCTGGACGGGACGGCGATCGGTTCGCTGCCCGCCAAGAAGGTCGCCCGGACCCTCGGACTGCTGCCCCAGTCCTCGATCGCCCCGGACGGGATCACCGTGGCCGACCTGGTCGCCCGTGGCCGCTATCCGCATCAGGGGCTGCTGCGCCAGTGGTCGGAGAAGGACGAGCGGATCGTCCAGGAGTCCATGGACGCCACCGGGGTGGGCGAGCTGGGCGACCGCTACGTCGACGAACTCTCCGGCGGCCAGCGCCAGCGGGTGTGGATCGCGATGGCCATCGCCCAGCAGACCCCGCTGCTGCTGCTCGACGAGCCCACCACCTATCTGGACATCCAGCACCAGATCGATGTGCTGGACCTGTGCGCCGAGCTCCACGAGGAGCAGGGCCGCACACTCGTCGCGGTCCTCCACGACCTCAATCACGCGGCCCGCTACGCCACCCACCTGATCGCGATGCGCGACGGTGTGGTCGTCGCCGAGGGCGCGCCGGGCGAGGTGGTCACCGCGGAGCTGGTGGAGCGGGTCTTCGGACTCCGCTGCCAGGTGATCGACGACCCGGAGACCGGCACCCCGCTGGTCATCCCGGCCGCCCGCCGGGCCCGGACCCATGGTGCCCCGGGCACGGCCGGATCCCCGGCCCGGGAGGACGACGGGCCGCGTGAGCTGTCGGCGGCTACAGCAGCTTCCGCAGCCGGACCAGATCGAGCAGACCCGCCTCGAGCCTGACCCGGCCGCTGCCCCAGGCCCGGGCGAAGTGCAGTTCACCGTCGACCAGCGCCACCAGGTCGTCACCGGTCATCGCCAGCCGGATCTGCGCACGCTCGGGTGGTGGGCCGGGGATCGTCGTCACGTCCTCGATCCGGCTGTCCACCAGACGGCCGACGAAGGTGGTGTCGAGGTCGGTGATCCAGCAGCTCACCGAGCGGTCGAGCGCGGCGGCGCCGCGGAGGTCCCCGTTCGCGCCCGCGAGGTTCTCCGCCAGTTTGTCGAGTGCGTCACGGCACTGTTCCAAGGTCGCCATCGCGATGACCGTACCCCAGGTCGCGCACGTCGGAGAACGTACGGTTCGCGGTAGCGTCGGGGCCATGAGTGAGCCGATGCCGGGCGTGCGGCCCGGAGCAGAGCCCGGAGCCCCGCCCGCCGCGCCGGACCTCACGACCGACCCGGCGCCGGAGGCCGCGGCCGGACCGTCCCCGCGGGCCGCGGACGGCGCGGTGCGGCGGGCCCCCGAGGGCGAGGAGCGGCAGCGGACCCCGGAGGGCACCGGTGCGCCGGAGACCCCCGCCCCGCTCGGCGTCCCCCGTACCCCCACCGGCGTCACCGAGGTCGACGCCCGGCTCGACCGGCTGGCCGATGCCGACCACCTCGGGACCGGTGAGCATCTGGAGGTGTACGAGGATGTGCACCAGGGCCTGCGCGACACGCTGACGGCACTCGACCGGCGGCCCGGGCCGCCGGCCCCCGCCCCGCACGGCCCCGTATGACCGGAACCGACCTCAGGAGCTGAACCACCCGTGGCAGTGACCCGCCCACGACGCGTACGACTCGACGCGGAGCTGGTGCGCCGCAAGCTGGCCCGTTCCCGTGAGCACGCCGGCCAGCTGATCGCCGCGGGCCGGGTCACCGTCGGCGGGACGACCGCGACCAAGGCCGCCACCCAGGTGGAGACCGGCGCCGCGGTCGTCGTGATCAAGGACGACAGCGACCCCGAGTACGTCTCGCGCGGCGGTCACAAGCTGGCGGGCGCCTTCCACGCGTTCAGCGAGGAGTACCGCAACGGAGCGGGCGCCGGGCAGGTCACCGAGGTCCGGCCGGTGCCCGGGGCGACCCTCGCGGTCGCCGGGCGGCGGGCGCTGGACGCGGGCGCGTCCACCGGCGGGTTCACCGATGTCCTGCTGCGCGCGGGCGCCTGCGGTGTGGTCGCCGTGGACGTGGGATACGGACAGCTGGCGTGGTCCCTCCAGAGCGATGAACGCGTGACCGTTTTGGACCGTACGAACGTACGCGAGCTGACGCTGGAACAGATCGGAGGGGAGCCCGTGGACCTGGTGGTCGGCGATCTCTCCTTCATTCCGCTGGGGCTGGTACTGCCCGCCCTGGTGCGCTGTGCCGCGCCCGACGCCGACCTGGTGCTGATGGTCAAACCGCAGTTCGAGGTCGGCAGGGAACGGCTGGGCAGCGGCGGTGTCGTCCGCAGTGCCGCACTGCGTGCCGAGGCGGTGCGCACGGTGGCGGAACAGGCGGCGGGACTCGGGCTGGGAGCGCTGGGTGTGACGGCCAGCCCGCTGCCCGGACCGAAGGGCAATGTCGAGTACTTTTTGTGGATGCGCGCCGGGGCGCCGGCACTGGACCCGGCCGATGTCGACCGTGCAGTGGCGGAGGGGCCCAGTTGACCACTTCAGAAGCAGCGTCGGAAGCAGCGGATCGCGCCGGTCGGGCGGAGCCGTCCGACGCTCCCGTATCCGCGGCCGAGCCGACGGCCGGACGCACCGTCTTCCTGCTCGCGCACACCGGCCGTCCCGCGGCCGTCCGCAGCGCGGAGCTGGTGGTGCAGGGGCTGCTGCGCAGCGGTATCGGGGTACGGGTGCTCGCGGAGGAGGCCGAGGACCTGCCGCTGCCGTCCGCGGTCGAGCGGGTCGAGGCGGGCCGGGACGTCCTGGACGGCTGTGAGCTGCTGGTGGTGCTCGGTGGTGACGGGACGCTGCTGCGCGGTGCGGAGTTCTCGCGGATCTCCGGGGTGCCGATGCTGGGGGTCAACCTGGGCCGGGTCGGCTTCCTCGCCGAGGCCGAACGCGATGACCTGGACAAGGTCGTGGACCGGGTGGTGACCCGGAGCTACGAGGTCGAGGAGCGGATGACGATCGACGTGCTCGTCCGCAACGACGGCCACATCGTGCACACCGACTGGGCGCTGAACGAGGCGTCGGTGGAGAAGGCGGCCCGTGAGCGGCTGCTCGAGGTGGTCACCGAGGTCGACGGCCGCCCGGTGTCCCGCTTCGGCGGCGACGGAGTGGTCTGCGCGACCCCGACCGGCTCCACGGCGTACGCCTTCTCGGCGGGCGGTCCGGTGGTCTGGCCCGAGGTGGAGGCGCTGCTGATGGTGCCGATCAGCGCCCACGCCCTGTTCGCCAAACCGCTGGTGACCACGCCGGACTCGGTGCTCGCGGTGGAGGTGCAGCCGCAGACGCCGCACGGGGTGCTGTGGTGCGACGGGCGCCGCACGGTGGAACTGCCCGCGGGGGCGCGGGTGGAGGTGCGCCGCGGCGCCGTACCGGTGCGCCTCGCGCGGCTGCACCACGCGTCGTTCACCGACCGGCTGGTGGCCAAGTTCGCGCTGCCGGTGGCGGGCTGGCGCGGCGCGCCCCACTGAGCGCTCCGCGGGCCGCGGGGGAGGCGCCGGGCGGTGCCGTGAGCCGCCGGGCGGCCCCGTCCGCCCGGTCATCTGTGCGGACAGGACCCGGAAGGTGAGCCCCGTCGTCGCGTCGGACCGGTGGAACCTCGTATGGTCGTGCACGTGCTGGAGGAGATGCGGATACGTGCGCTGGGCGTCATCGACGACGCGGTCGTCGAGCTGTCGCCCGGCTTCACCGCGGTGACCGGTGAGACCGGCGCGGGCAAGACCATGGTGGTCACGAGTCTGGGGCTGCTGCTGGGCGGCCGCGCGGACGCCGCCCTGGTGCGGATCGGTGCCAAGGCGGCGGTCGTCGAGGGGCGGATCACGGTCGACGCGCGCTCGGCCGCGGCCGTACGGGCCGAGGAGGCGGGCGCCGAACTGGACGACGGCGCGTTGCTGATCAGCCGTACGCTCTCCGCCGAAGGGCGCTCCCGGGCCCATCTGGGCGGCCGGTCCGTCCCCGTGGGGCTGCTGGGCGAGCTGGCCGACGATCTGGTGGCCGTCCACGGCCAGACCGATCAGCAGGGCCTGATGCGCCCCGCCCGGCAGCGCGAGGCGCTGGACCGGTACGCGGGCGAGGCGGTCGCCGGACCGCTGGAGAAGTATGCGGGCGCCTACCGCAGACTGCGGGCCGTCACCGCCGAGCTGGAGGAGCTGACCACCCGCGCCCGGGAGCGCGCCCAGGAGGCCGATCTGCTCCGCTTCGGCCTGGAGGAGGTGGCCGCCGCCGAACCCCGCCCGGGGGAGGACACCGAACTGGCCGCCGAGGCCGAGCGGCTCGGTCACGCCGAGGCCCTGGCCTCGGCCGCCGCGGTCGCCCACGCCGCCCTCGCCGGGAACCCGGAGGACCCCGAGGGGGTGGACGCCACCACGCTGGTCGGCGGGGCCGCCCGGGCCCTGGAGGCCGTACGCGCCCATGACCCGGCCCTGGCCGGACTCGCCGACCGGATCGGCGAGGTCGGCATCCTGCTGGCCGATGTCGCCCAGGAGCTGGCGGGCTACGCCGACGACCTCGACGCCGACCCGCTGCGGCTGGCCGCGGTCGAGGAGCGCCGCGCGGCGCTGACCCAGCTGACCCGGAAGTACGGCGAGAGCATCGCGGACGTCCTGGGCTGGGCGGAGCAGAGCGCGGCCCGGCTGGCCGAACTGGACGGTGACGACGACCGGATCGGTGAGCTGACCGCCGAGCGCGACGCGCTGCGCACCGAACTCGGTGAGCTGGCGCAGACACTCACCGATGCCCGGACCGAGGCCGCGGACCGTTTCGCCGGGGCGGTCACCGCGGAGCTGGCCGAACTGGCCATGCCGCACGCCCGCGTCACCTTCGCCATCGGCCAGACCGAGGCCGCCGAGGAGACGGCGGGCGTCGAGGTCGGCGGCCGGGCCGTGCTCTACGGTCCGCACGGCGCCGACGAGGTCGAGCTGCTGCTCGCCCCGCACCCCGGCGCCCCGCCCCGTCCGATCGCGAAGGGCGCTTCTGGCGGTGAGCTGTCCCGGGTGATGCTCGCGGTCGAGGTGGTGTTCGCCGGGTCCGATCCGGTGCCGACCTATCTCTTCGACGAGGTGGACGCGGGCGTCGGCGGCAAGGCCGCGGTCGAGGTCGGCCGTCGGCTGGCCCGGCTGGCGCGCTCCGCGCAGGTCGTGGTGGTCACGCATCTGCCCCAGGTCGCGGCCTTCGCCGACCGGCACCTGGTGGTGGAGAAGACCAACGACGGATCGGTGACCCGCAGCGGGGTCAAGGCCATGGAGGGCGAGGACCGCGTACGGGAGCTGTCGCGGATGCTGGCCGGCCAGGAGGACTCGGAACTGGCGCGGGCGCACGCGGAGGAGCTGCTGGAGGCGGCGCGCACCGGACGCTGAGCGCTGCGCGGAACGCCCGGCGTTCCGCGGGACGCGTGCCGGGCGTTCCGCCGCGCGGGGACTGCGGCGCACGGCTCTCCGCGCCCGTCGCCACGGCCGACGGGCCGGACCGGGATATCACCTGTACGAGTGGTACTGCGGACGTACGGACGAGTCAGGGCCGGGGGTCGCGCGGTCACCTTGCCGCGGGGGCGGTGTGAGTGCTGGCATTCTTGGGCCCAGCGCACTCGTACCGCCCGCACCGCCGCGCCCCCAGCCCCGACCCTATATCGCCTCAGGAGCTCCGCCCGCGTGAGCAGTACCGTGAGCACCACCCCGGTCCCGCCGCACGGGCAGTCGTCGCTGCACGCCGTCCAGGTGCTGGGGAAGGGCGGTTCGGGCAGCGGGGTGCATGTGCGCTCGCTGTCGGCCGGGCTGGTGGCGCGCGGGCTGCGGGTGACCGTCTGCGGCCCCAGGAGCGCCGAACGCGGTTACGGCTTCACCGGGGCGGGCGCCCGGTTCACCGCCCTCGACGCGCTGACCGACGCGGGGAGCGTCGCCGCTCTGCGCGCGGCCTCGTGCGGCGCGCAGCTGGTGCACGCCCACGGGCTGCGCTCGGGGCTGCTGGCCGCGATGGCGCTGCGCGGCCGCCGCGTACCGCTGATCGTCACCTGGCACACCACCCTGGACGAGGACGGGGCGCGGGGGCCGGTGGTCCGGCTGATGGAGCGCAAGGTGGCGCGCACCGCCTCGATCGTGCTGGGCGCCTCCTCCGACCTGGTGGAGCGGGCCCGCGCCCGGGGCGCCCGGGACGCGCGACTGGCACCGGTCGCGGTTCCCGCACCCCGCTCCGGGGGCGCCGCGGACGGGGCGGACGACGGCGAGGAGTGGAAGGCGCGGGCCGAACTGGGCGTCATGGAGCGGCCGTTGCTGGTCACGGTGGGCCGTCTGGAGACGGCGGGCCTGGGGCCGCTGCTGGACGCGGCCCGCCGGTGGCGGGCACTGGACCCGCAGCCGGTGCTGCTGGTCGCGGGGGAGGGGCCGGACCGCGGCGCGCTCCAGCGCCGGATCGCGGCGGAGGGGCTGCCGGTGCGGCTGCTCGGCCGTCGTGACGATGTGCCGGAGCTGCTCGCGGCGGCGGATGTCGCGGTGCTCTCCAGCCGCTGGGAGGCGCGGTCGCTGCTCGCCCAGGAGGCCCTGCACGCTGGGGTGCCGCTGGTCGCCACGGCCGTGGGCGGAGTGCCCGAACTGGTCGGGGACGCGGCCGAACTGGTGCCGTACGGCGATCCGGCGGCGCTGGCCGACGCGGTGACCGGGCTGCTCGCGGACCCCGCGCGCCGGATGGCGCTGGCCGCCGCCGGGCGGGTGCGGACGGCCGGTTGGCCCACCGAGGACGACACGGTCGGGCATGTCCTCAGCGTGTACGACGAGTTGGTGCAGACCTTTTGGTGCCAAGGGGGTTGACGGTCCCCGCGGCGATCGGCAGTGTGCTGCGCAGTGACCGCGAGAGAGCGCTCTCAAACGCGCTGTCCCTCACCTCGCGCTCCGTCCCGGCAACCCCCACTACGCCGAGGAGCACTTCACCATGATCAGTCGCCGCACCCTGCTGGGTTCCCTCGCCGCGTCGGCAGCCGCCGCCGGTTCCGGTCTCGCCCTCACCGGCGGCCGGGCGGCCGGCGCCCAGCGCGCCGTCACGCTGCCGCTCACCGTCGTCAACCGCACCGGTCAGTTCGGCAATACGTCGATATGGCTCTACATCGTCGGCAACGAGGGCGGACGCCAGGTCCGGGTGACTCCGGACGGCCGACTCGCCCCCATCGCCCTGTCCGACAACGGTCCCGACGGCTGGACCGACTACGCCATCCCGCTGGCCGGGAGCGGGGACACCAGGCTGACCCTGCCCCGGATGTCCGGCCGGATCTATGTCGCGCTGGGTTCCCGGCTGAAGTTCAAGGCGGTCACCGACGGCGCGGGCAACGCTGCGCTCCAGTACCCGGCGGGATGGGTCTCCGGGGACCCCAACCACCAAGTCCTGCACGACTGCGCGGAGTTCACCTTCAACGCCGACGGCATGTTCTGCAACACCACCATGGTGGACATGTTCAGCGTGCCGCTGGCGATCCGCCTCACCGGCGCCAGGGACCAGAGCACCGGAACCCTCAAGGACGGCGCCCGCGACAAGGTGTTCGCCGACCTCGCCGCGACCGAAGCCTTCGGCCGGCTGGTGATCGGCGACCGGCTGCGGGTGATCGCACCGGGTCACGGTCTGGGCGCCGGACTGTTCCCGCAGGACTACTTCGCGTCCTACATCGACCAGGTCTGGGACACCTACGGATCGAAGGACCTCAAGGTCACCACCAACGCGGGCACCTTCACCGGCCGGGTCGGCGGCGGCACGCTCTCCTTCACCGGCCCCGCCGCCGTCTCCTTCGCCAAACCCTCCACCAAGGACGTGCTGTTCTGCGACGGCGCGCTGGCCGCGCCCAACGACGGTACGACCGGCCCGGTCGCGGCGGTCCTCGGGGCGGGCTTCAACCGCACCACCCTGCACGGCGCCGCCGCCCAGCCGGTCACCGACCCGGCGGCCTTCTACACCGGGCGGATCACCCACCACTACGCCAAGGCCATGCACGCGGCGACCACCGACGGCAAGGCGTACGGCTTCGCCTTCGACGACGTCGCCGACTTCGCGTCGTACATCCAGGACACCGCGCCGACCGGGCTGACGCTCACCCTGACCCCGTTCTGATCCCCGGCCCCGTACCGGTCAGCGGTCAGCGGACGTGGCGGCGGGCCTGGAGGGCCACCCCCAGCGCGAGCACCGTCTGAGGGTCCTCCAGGTCGCTGCCGAGCAGCCGCGAGATCCGGGCCAGCCGGTCGTACAGCGTCTGCCGGTTGAGGTGCAGCGCACGGGCCGTCTCCGCCTTGCGGCCCGCGTGCCGCAGATACACCTCCAGCGTCGGCACCAGCGGTGGCCGGGCGGTGCGGTCATGGGCCAGCAGCGGACCGATCACCCGGTCGACGAAGGCGGCCAGATCCCCGTGCTCACGCAGTCGCCACAGCAACAGATCGACATCCAGACTGCGGACGTCGTACCAGTCCCGGCCCGGAAGCCCCCGCGCCGCGCCGGCCGCCTCCGCCGCATGCCGCAGCTCGGCCCCGGCGCACTCCCAGCCGACCGCGAGACCGGCGATCACCACCGGTGTCCCCAGGCCCGTACGGTCCGGCCAGGCGCGTTCCACCCCGGCCCGCAGACCCGCCGCGATCCGCTCGGCGACCACGCCGCGCTCCGCCGCGTCCCGCAGCCCCGCCAGCAGTGGCACCCGGCCCTCCGGCAGCCGCACACCCAGCAGCACCGGCACCCCCACGGCCGTCAACTCCTCCTGGAGGGCATGGGCCAGGGCCGCCCAGCCCTCCCCGCCGCCCAGCGGGCGGACGTCCTCCGCCAGCCGCGCCACCACCGGCAGCAGCGGACCCTCGCCCGGCCGGAAGCCCAGCACCCGCGCCTGGGCGGGCGCCTCCGAGGGTTCGATCCGGCCCTCGGCGAGATCGGTGAGGAAGTCACCCCGGCCCCGGGCCGCCAACTCCTCCTCCTGACGGGCCCGCAGCAGCACCACGGCCAGCAGGTCCGCCGTCCGCTCGGCCGCGATCCGGTGGACCGGTCCCAGCGGCCCGGCCACCGGCAGTACGGTCAGCCGGGCCCGTACCGCGCCCGGACCGTGACCGCCTCCCGGGATGTCGGCGAGCACACTGCCCGCCGGGGGATCCGGCTGCTCGGCCCCCCGCCGTGCCCGCAGCCCCTCCCAGACCTGGAGCGGATCGGCGAGCCCCGGCCGGGCCGCCTCCTCGCCGGGCCCCGCCGCGTAGAGCAGATGCCCCTCCGGGGTCTCCAGGAAGACCGGATTGGCCGCGAACCGGGCGAAGTGGCGCAGGATCTCCGGCACCCCGCCGCCGCGCAGCAGCACCTCGGTCGCCTGGCGGTGCACCACATCGGCCTGGCGCAGCAGGGCGTAGTGCTCATTGACGATCTCGGTGTGGATCTCCTCGGTGACCGCCACGAACGGCACCTCCCGGTGGAGCTGCACCAGCGGCAGCCCGCAGGAGCGCGCGGTGTCCACCACCGGTCCGGGCAGCGAACGGAACCGCGCCCCGAGCTCCACCACCAGCGCCGCGATGCCCCGTTCGGCCAGTCTGCGGACGAAGGCGCGCTGTTCGGCCGGGCGTGGTCCGACCCCCAGACCGGTGGTCAGCAGCAGTTCCCCGCCGCGCAGCAGCGCCGCGATGTTGGGCGCCTCGCCCGCGTGCACCCAGCGCACCGGGCGGTCCAGCAGCTCCTCCCCGGAGACCACCTCCGGGAGCCCGCGGCGCAGCGCCGGGAGGTCGAGCGCCCGCGCCACGGTGATCGTCCCCTGGGGACCCTGCGGTTCCATGGTCAGGACGTTACCCGGCGCGGGCGTCACGGGCCGGTGGGCGCGGGCGCCCGGGTCCGCCGCGCGGTTCAGCCGCCGTACGCGCCGGAGGCGGTCAGCCGCAGTGCGGTGTCGATCAGCGGCACATGGCTGAACGCCTGCGGGAAGTTGCCCACCTGCCGCTGGAGCCGCGGGTCCCACTCCTCGGCCAGCAGCCCCAGGTCGTTGCGGAGTGCGAGCAGCTTCTCGAAGAGCTTGCGGGCCTCGTCCACCCGGCCGATCATCGCCAGGTCGTCGGCGAGCCAGAACGAGCAGGCCAGGAAGGCGCCTTCATCGCCCTCGAGCCCGTCGACACCCGCGTCCTCACCGGCCGTCGGGTAGCGCAGCACGAAGCCGTCGGAGGTGGACAGCTCGCGCTGGATCGCCTCGATGGTGCCGATGACCCGCTTGTCGTCCGGCGGCAGGAATCCCATCTGCGGAATGAGCAGCAGGGAGGCGTCCAGCTCCTTGGAGCCGTAGGACTGGGTGAAGGTGTTGCGCTCGGCGTCGTAGCCCTTCTCGCACACGTTCCGGTGGATCTCGTCGCGCAGATCGCGCCAGCGGTCCAACGGGCCGTCCACATCGCCCGATTCGATCAGCTTGACGGTGCGGTCCACCGCGACCCAGGCCATCACCTTGGAGTGCACGAAGTGGCGGCGCGGACCGCGCACCTCCCAGATGCCCTCGTCCGGCTCGTCCCAGTGCTCCTCGAGGTAGCGGATCAGCTTCAGCTGGAGCACGCTCGCGTAGTCGTTGCGCGCCAGACCCGTCATATGGGCCAGGTGCAGCGCCTCGGTGACCTCGCCGTAGACGTCCAGCTGGAGCTGGCCCGCCGCGCCGTTGCCGACCCGGACCGGCTGGGAGCCCTCGTAGCCGGGCAGCCAGGTCAGCTCGGCCTCCGACAACTCCCGCTCACCCGCGATCCCGTACATGATCTGGAGGTTCTCCGGATCGCCGGCGACCGCGCGCAGCAGCCATTCGCGCCAGGCGCGGGCCTCCTCGCGGTAGCCGGTGCGCAGCAGCGAGGACAGGGTGATCGCCGCGTCCCGCAGCCAGGTGAACCGGTAGTCCCAATTGCGCACCCCGCCGATGTCCTCGGGCAGGGAGGTGGTGGGCGCCGCCACGATGCCGCCGGTGGGGGCGTAGGTCAGCGCCTTGAGGGTGATCAGCGAGCGGACCACCGCGTCCCGGTAGGGGCCGTGGTACGTACAGTGCTCGACCCATTCGCGCCAGAACGCCTCGGTGGCCTCCAGCGCGGCCTCCGGCTCGGGCAGCGCGGGCGGCTCCTTGTGCGAGGGCTGCCAGCTGATGGTGAACGCGATCCGGTCGCCGGGGGCGACGGTGAAGTCGGCGTAGGTGGTCAGGTCCTTACCATAGGTGTCCACATCGGTGTCCAGCCACACCGAGTCGGGACCGGCGACCGCGACGGTGCGCGCGTCCACCTTGTGCACCCACGGCACGACCCAGCCGTAGGAGAAGCGCATCCGCAGCGCGGAGCGCATCGGCACCCGGCCGCTCACGCCCTCCACGATCCGGACCAGCTGGGGGGCGCCGTCACGCGGCGGCATGAAGTCGATCACGCGGACCGTGCCGCGCGGGGTGTCCCACTCCGACTCCAGGACCAGCGAGTCCCCCCGGTAGCGGCGGCGGTCGGCGGCGGGCGGCTCGCTGCCCGAGGCGTGGGCCGGACCCAGCCGCCAGAATCCGTGTTCCTCGGTCCCCAGCAGACCGGCGAAGACGGCATGGGAGTCGAAGCGCGGCAGACACAGCCAGTCGACCGTGCCGTCTCTGCAGACGAGGGCGGCGGTCTGCATATCACCAATCAGTGCGTAGTCCTCGATACGCCCGGCCACGTGCTTCCCCATTCGAACGGCCGTACTGCCCCATCAGGGCGTGCTTACGGTCTCGGAAATTCTCGACGAGCGCTTGTTCCGGGGGCGTGCTGGTGGTGCCGTGCCGGGGTGCTCGTATGCGTGCGTCCGAGCAGGATACGACGGACAACGATGATCCGTTTGTGTTCGTCCATATCGTGGCCCGCATCTCACGGCCGATCGGGTGGACGGCTCCGCGGCGCGGTCCCCGGCCTGGTCACACAAGGTGTCCGGGCGATTGCGCGGGCACGGGCGCCAGCGGCTGCCCCGGGTCACTGATACCCTGGTAGCCCGTGGAGCGGCGGGCGCAAAACCCCCGAACCTCAGCGACGGCACCCCCCGGAAATCCGGGGCCGGCAGCCGTACCGCACTCTCACCACGCGACCACGGGAGCCCCCTCTTGGCCATTGCCGCTAAGCCCATGACGACCAAGCACCTCTTCGTCACCGGGGGTGTCGCTTCCTCACTCGGCAAGGGCCTGACCGCCTCCAGCCTGGGTGCCCTGCTGAAGGCGCGCGGTCTGCGCGTCACCATGCAGAAGCTCGATCCGTACCTGAACGTCGACCCGGGCACGATGAACCCCTTCCAGCACGGTGAGGTGTTCGTCACCAACGACGGCGCCGAGACCGACCTGGACATCGGCCACTACGAGCGCTTCCTCGACGTCGATCTCGACGGCTCGGCCAACGTCACCACCGGCCAGGTGTACTCGACCGTGATCGCCAAGGAGCGGCGCGGTGAGTACCTCGGTGACACCGTGCAGGTCATCCCGCACATCACCAATGAGATCAAGCACCGCATCCGCCGTATGGCCACCGACGACGTCGACGTGGTCATCACCGAGGTCGGCGGCACCGTCGGCGACATCGAGTCGCTGCCCTTCCTGGAGGCCGTCCGTCAGGTCCGCCACGAGGTCGGCCGGGACAACGTCTTCGTGGTGCACATCTCCCTGCTGCCCTACATCGGCCCCTCCGGTGAGCTGAAGACCAAGCCGACCCAGCACTCGGTGGCCGCCCTGCGGAACATCGGCATCCAGCCGGACGCGATCGTGCTGCGCGCCGACCGTGACGTCCCCACCTCCATCAAGCGCAAGATCTCGCTGATGTGTGACGTGGACGACGCCGCCGTGGTCGCCGCCATCGACGCCAAGTCGATCTACGACATCCCCAAGGTGCTGCACTCCGAGGGGCTGGACGCCTATGTCGTCCGCAAGCTGGACCTGCCCTTCCGGGACGTGGACTGGACCCAGTGGGACGACCTGCTGGGGCGGGTCCACCGGCCCGACCACGAGGTCACCGTCGCGCTCGTCGGCAAGTACATCGACCTGCCCGACGCCTATCTGTCGGTCACCGAGGCGCTGCGCGCGGGCGGTTTCGCCAACAGCGC
This sequence comes from Streptomyces sp. NPDC045899, assembly GCF_056431485.1. Taxonomy (NCBI): domain Bacteria; kingdom Bacillati; phylum Actinomycetota; class Actinomycetes; order Kitasatosporales; family Streptomycetaceae; genus Streptomyces; species Streptomyces sp. NPDC045899. Next base: position 71,610 of record NZ_JBWKKP010000030.1, on the reverse strand, counting down.
CCGAGTGAAGATCAAGTGGGTCACCTCCGACGACTGCAAGACCGCCGCCGGTGCCCGGCAGCAGCTCGAGGACGTCGACGCGGTCTGTGTCCCCGGCGGCTTCGGCGACCGCGGCGTGATCGGCAAGCTGGGCGCCATCACCTACGCCCGCGAGAACAAGATCCCGCTGCTGGGCCTCTGCCTCGGCCTCCAGTGCATCGTCATCGAGGCCGCCCGCAGCCTGGCGGGCATCGAGGGCGCCAACTCCACCGAGTTCGAGCCCGCCACGACCGACCCGGTCATCTCCACCATGGCCGAGCAGCTCGACATCGTCGCGGGCGAGGGCGACATGGGCGGCACCATGCGGCTGGGCATGTACCCGGCCAAGCTGGCCGAGGGCTCGATCGTCCGCGAGGTCTACGGCGACCAGCCGTACGTCGAGGAGCGCCACCGCCACCGCTACGAGGTCAACAACTCCTACCGCGGTGAGCTGGAGAAGAAGGCCGGCATCCTGTTCTCCGGCACCTCCCCGGACAACAAGCTGGTCGAGTACGTGGAGTACCCGCGCGAGGTGCACCCCTACCTCGTCGGCACCCAGGCCCACCCCGAGCTGCGCTCCCGCCCCACCCGCCCGCATCCGCTCTTCGCGGGTCTGGTGAAGGCCGCCGTCGAGCGACAGACCGCTGCTCAGGGGCAGGGCGCGGGCGTCTGACCGATACGGTGGAACCCCGGGTGGGGGGGGGGGGGGGGGGGGGGCCCCCCCCCCCCCCCCCCCAAAAAAAAAAAAAGGAAACACAGGAGCCCCTAAAAACACCCAAAAAGAGGG